>JBBSPH010000005.1:0-25215 GCA_038258985.1 Flavobacteriales bacterium | reverse complement strand
TGTTTTATCATTTATCACATCAAATGCATTTTCTAAAGTAATGGTCTTTTCACTGGTATAAACGTTCCCGTACATTCTAAAAAGGTAAAAATAAGAGTGCGCTCTAAAGAATTTAGCTTCTGCAATAATTTGATCTCTAGCCTCCACATCTAATCCATCTAAAACTTCGGCAGCATTTATGATCGCCGTTGCTTTATTAGTGATATTATAGAAGTTTCTATAAAATAATTCGGAAACTACATTAGTTCCTCTGTTATCTGTGGATATACCAGCTTGATATCTACCCATCAAACCTGTGTAACCTGATCTAGAAAAGGTTAGGTCAGCCTTAGATGCCATTACGACAGCGCCCATATAATCTTCAAGATCAGTATCATACCGATCACGATAAAACTTATACAAACTGACTACTCCTGATTTCAATCCTTCCTCTGTAGTAAAAATGTAATCAGAATCAATTTCTGTGGTTGGTTGCTCTTCTAAGTAATCTTCACATGATGTAATGGTTAACATCAATGCTATTAGAGGTAGAAAAGCAATTTTCCATTCTATTTTATTAAACATTGTTTTCATAATATATATTTTTCATTTTTTTTTAAAATCTAGCTCTCACACCAAAGGTTAACGCTGACGCATCTGGGTAACCAGTGTCTGCATTTGAGAAGGTGCTTCTAATATCAACTTCTGGACTATATCCTATATAATCAGTAATAGTAAAAACGTTAGTAGCCGTTGCATAAAGTCTCAATTGCTCCATACCTAGTTTAGAAGATATAGTTTCATTAAAATTATATCCCAAACTTACTGTTCTTAACCTTGCATATGAGGCGTCAGAAACAGCTAGAGAATTCAAATTCCTAGGTGTCGTATCAATACTAGGTCTTGGGAACGAGGTTGAAGGATTCTCTGGAGTATAATAATCAACCCTAACTCCATTTAACCTACCCGTTAGTGTGGCACCATTGTTAAATTGATTCAAGAATGGATTTACTTTGGTAGCCCCTTCAACAAAGTAAAAATCTAAAAATAAATCAAAGCCTTTATATGCTAAATTAGTGGATACAGAACCAAAGAAGTCAGGATTAGGATCTTTAAACACTCTATCTTCAAGTGTTATCCTACCGTCAGGCATGCCTGTTAGGTTCCCATCTGCATCAACTCCATTTGTGTCTCTAATTCTAATATCGCCAGGTCTTAAATCCAATTGAGGCGTTGTAGAATCTGGATTTGCCTGAGGTGCGTTTGCAAAATCATCTCCCTCTTGAAAAATACCATCAAAAGCATATTGATAAATTACGCCGATAGGTTGACCTACATAATAGTTGTACTCGTCATCTTGAGTGATTGGATTACCATTACCGTCATTATAAAGTTCAATTAACTTATTTCTGTTATTGGACCAATTGGTGGACACAGACCATTTGAAATCTTGTGTATCAATAAGATTTGCAGTCAATGATAATTCAAGACCGGTATTCTGCAATTCACCAGCATTAAAGTAAGTGAATTCGAAACCAGTAATTGGCGGAACTCCACGTCTCAACAATAAATCTGTAGTTCTTTTGTCATAATAGTTGATACTACCAAATAAGATTCTATTAAATATCGAGAAGTCTAGACCTACGTTAAGCGTTGTAATCCTTTCAAAACTTAAGTTCAGGTTTGGCAAAATGTTGGAAGGTGCATAACCAGAAGCAGATTGACCATTAAAAATATAATTTTGACCATTTGCAGTAAATAATGAAGTGTATGGAATTCCTAAGTCGTTAACCGCTGATCCATAACCAACTCTAAATTTGAGCTCACTGATTTCATCTATATTACTCAAAAATGCTTCTCTATGTGCTTGCCATGCAAAAGAACCTGCCGCATTTTGGCTCCATTTTTCTGACGCTGCATTTACCGATGCACCATCAGAGCGCACCGTTCCTTCAAATAAATATTTATTTTTAAACGTATACCGTAGCCTGGTCATAAATGAAGCTAGACGCTGTTGGTTTTGATCTCTTTCGGCAAATACATTTCCTATGGCATTTGTGATTCCATTGAAGCCTAGACTTTCATTGGGGAAACCTTCAACTTGTGTAAACGTTCTAGTAAAAGTGAATTCCTGTGCAGAGAATAAACCTGTGAGGTTCAATTTGTTATCCTCATCAAACTGCTTGTCCCATGTTACTATGTTTTCAATCAAATAAGATTCCCTCAACTCATTGTTGATTCTCGCAATACCATTCACATCATCTCCACCAGAGCTCAAAGAAGAAAGGTATTGACCTCTCTCTGCCGTACGTCTGGTAAAGTTAGTTTTCAATTGGTATTGAAGATCATCTGTTATTTGCCATATAGGAGTAACGTTTACAACAAAATCATTTCCTTTTTCCTCGTTATTCTGTTGCCTCAAATTGAAAATTGGATTGATAGCTGTGTTTTCTTCTCCACTTGGAAATCTAGTGGGCGTACCATCCTCATTAAAAGCTGTTCCTAAAGGAGAAAGAGTAATAACATTGACATTAGCAGCTCTATCCGTATCGTCATTCAGCAAACTCAGGTCAAAGTTGACAGACACTCTATCAGAAATCTTTTGATCTACGTTCAAACGAAACGTTTTTCTTTCATACTTAGATGTTGGTATCAAACCACTTTCTCTAAAGTAATTGATGCCGGCAAAAACCTTAGTCGTTTCTGAGCCACCACTCAAACTTACGTTGTGGCTATCTACAATACCGGTTTCAATCAATTCATCTTCCCAATTAACGAACTCACCATTTGATAGGTTCTGAAGTTCTAGTGGTGAGAAAATAGTGGTATCATCAACAAACGAATCATCTGCAGTTGTAGCTCTAGCAGCCTCTCGTCTCAAATCGGCAAGTTCTGGCCCGCTGTAAACATCAAAATTTCTTTCAATATTCTTGGATGTTCTATAACCGTGATAATTGACACTCACTTTACCGGCCTGACCACGTTTAGTAGTGATCAATACCACACCGTTGGCACCACGTGAACCGTAGATTGCCTGGGCAGATGCATCTTTTAGAAATTCAATGGACTTGATATCATCAGAATCGATGTCTTCAATACCGCCATCCCTAATAATCCCATCCACCACATAGATAGCATTCACACTACCCTCAATAGACCCTTGACCTCTAAAAATTATTTCAGAAGTTCCTCCTGGTCTCAACGTACCACCGCCCACATCTACCTGTAAACCAGCTACTCTACCTCTTAACATCTCGTTAACGTCTGAAGTCGGAGTAAGCACACCTTTTTCAACATCTACGGAGGCAACAGCATTCACGATATCACTTTTCTTTTGTGTACCATAACCTACAACAATAACAGCATCAAGGGCATTTGTATCCTCTTGAAGTGCAATATTCATGGGAGCAGTGGACGCTCGTAATTCCTGCGTTCTGTAACCTTGGAATGAAACCACAAGTGTAGCAGATACATCTTCTATACTGATCGTGAAATTACCATCAAAGTCCGTCGTTGTACCATTATTTGTACCTTTTTCATAGACCGTAGCTCCAAAGAGCGGCTCGTTTTCAACTCCCGTAACTTGACCGTTTACAGTGACTTGGGCATTCACTAACTGAAACCCGAAGAGCACCAAACAACCCAAATTGAGGAGGATTTTTGGTTTGATTGTTTTAAAATTCATAGATATTGATTTAGTAATGGTTTCTATTATTAATGAAGGTTTAAGGTTACTTAGTTAAGTATGGCAATTTTAAAAATTATGTTAACACCTATAATCACATCATAGGTTATGAAATTGTTACATTTTTGAAACTGTTATTGATGATATCATAATTTGATTTATCGTTATATTGAGTTTTGCCTAGTTCGCTTTCGCGAAAGCGAATTCCATAAACATCATTTTGCTTCAATTAAATTTGAACCATCACGCCAGTATCAAGGTGGAAAGAGCCGCCAAAGCCGCACCTGTTAAAGGTCCCGCTATGGGGATCCAGCTGTAACTCCAATCACTACTAGCTTTATTTTTGATGGGTAGAATGGCGTGCATAATCCGAGGACCGAAATCCCTAGCTGGATTGATGGCATATCCAGTAGTTCCACCCAGAGAGAGTCCAATAGACCAAACCAGAAATGCAACCGGAATTGCACCGAGCGATCCCAAACCAATAATGGTTTCAGAATCATTCATGGAGGCGTCTGTAAAATATAAAATGGTAAACAACAGTATAAAAGTCCCTATCGCTTCACTTAAGAAGTTGGATGTTAAATTCTTAATTACAGGTGCGGTGCAGAAAACTGCTTTTTTTGAATCTGCATTTTCGGTTTGGTCAAAATGACTTTTATAAACCAACCAGACAGCAAAGGAGCCAAACATAGCTCCCAACACCTGAGCAATGATGTACATTGGAACATCTTGCCAAGGGAACTTACCCGCAACAGCAAGTCCAACACTTACAGCTGGATTGATATGAGCGCCACTATAAGGACTGGTAATAACCACCGCAACATATACAGCAAGTGCCCATCCAGTAGTTATGACGATCCAGCCGCTATTATGCCCCAAGGTTTTGTTCAAAACGACATTTGCCACTACTCCACCACCCAACAGGATCAATACAGCGGTTCCAATAAATTCTGCAATAAAAGGTGTCATAATCTTACTTTATAAAAATGCTTTTAATTTAGTTGAGTCCAGTATTCCAAAGCCTTTATAGCCTTGTACCAGCCCTTGATTCCCTGCTTGATTTCAGACTCTTCATGTGACGGGCTGAATACTCTATCCTTTTGCCATATCGCTGCTATCTCCTCTTCACTTTCCCAATATCCCACTGCAAGCCCTGCAAGAAATGCAGCGCCCATAGCCGTTGTCTCAACTACTTTAGGCCTTACCGTAGCGGTCTGTAGCACATCAGACTGGAATTGCATGAGCATGTTATTGACTGTAGCGCCACCATCGACCCGTAACTCTTTAATTGAGATACCAGAATCTGCTTCCATGGCTTTTAAAATATCCATCGTTTGATAGGCGATAGATTCTAACGATGCTCTCGCAATATGAGCGTCAGTGGTTCCTCTTGTGATCCCGAACATGGTTCCCTGAGCCTGTTGATTCCAGTAAGGTGCACCCAATCCAGAGAAAGCGGGAACGATGTAAAGTCCATCTGAACTATCTACTGAGGATGCCAAACGCTCCACCTCAGATGAAGTTCTGATAATCTTCAAGCCATCCCGTAACCACTGAATCACCGCACCTGCGATAAATACGCTGCCTTCAAAAGCATAGGTAGTTTTATTGTTGATTTTCCAGGCGACGGTAGTTAGTAAGTTATTCTTGGAAACTATGGGTGTGTCCCCTATATTCATCAGCATGAAACAACCTGTTCCATAGGTGTTTTTAACCATGCCAGGTTTTGTACACATTTGACCAAACAATGCGGCCTGCTGGTCACCAGCAATTCCTGCAATAGGAATTCTAGTGTCATAAAACGTGGATGTTGTATGTCCATATATTTCACTGGACTGTTTGACCTCAGGCAGCATACTCTTGGGAATGGTCAACAAATCCAACAATTGATCATCCCATTCCATGGTATTGATGTTGAACAACATGGTACGCGAGGCGTTCGTAACATCCGTAATATGTTGTTCCCCTTTGGTAAACTTCCATATCAACCAAGTGTCTATCGTTCCTAGTAATAGCTCTCCAGCTTCTGCCAAGGCTCTTGCGCCATCTACATGATCCAGGATCCATTTCACTTTAGTGCCTGAAAAGTAGGAGTCTATTACTAATCCTGTCTTTTCACGAATCATTTCACTATGCCCTTCACTCTTAAGCTGATCACAATAATTAGATGTCCTCTTATCCTGCCACACGATGGCCTTGTATACCGGTTGACCTGTTTTTTTATTCCATACCACAACGGTTTCCCGCTGGTTTGTAATCCCGATTGCGGCTATATTCTGCGCATCTAGCCCTTTACCTGCAACAGCCTCAGCAGCTACACCAGCTTGGGTTGACCAGATTTCTAAAGGATCATGCTCCACCCATCCAGGTTGCGGGAAGTATTGGGTAAATTCTTTTTGGGCTACAGAAATAATATCACCTGCTCGATTAAAAACTATAGCTCTCGAGCTGGTAGTTCCTTGGTCCAATGCGAGTATATATTTTTTCATGCGGCTGGTTTAATTAGTTTTGAGAACATAATGATTCGCAATATTGACAAAATCCTTGACTTGGTCTTCCTGCCAGGTTACTGATCTACCTAATTCTTTAGCCAGAATGGCAGCAATAGTTGGTGCGATCTCGATTGCAGCTTTGGCATCTAGAAATAAAATTCTAACCCTTCTAGCCAGCACATCTTCTATCGTCCTAGCCATTTCATTACGAATTGCCCAGATCACTTCCGCTTTTACAAATTCTAATCGTGGGTGAATTTTCGCGCCAAGCGAACTATCATTTTTAATAAGCTGTTCTATGCCCTTTTTATCAGTTCCATAGATGTACATGTGATGGGTTCGATCTAAAGCTCCATTGGCGCCGTGGATAAGCACATCTTTGGTTCTACATTTTTTTTGAGGCAGTTTCCCTAGGGCTATGGCTTTATTCACAACATCTTGCGCCATTTTTCTATAAGTGGTCCATTTTCCACCAGTAATACTAATAAGGTCTGAATCTGAAATTAAAATCTTGTGACTTCTGGAAATCTCTTTCGTTTTTTCAGAATCATCCTTAGGTGCTGAAAGTGGCCTCAATCCAGCGTACATCGCTAGCACATCTTCCCTAGAGACTTTTTTTGTCAAGTACTTATTCGCGGTATCGATAACAAAGTCTATTTCCTTATCCAATGGAATTGGGTCTTCACTATTCTCATCGAGTAAGGTGTCGGTTGTTCCTACAATCACTCTATTGTGCCAAGGGACTAAAAATAGAACCCTACCATCGTCTGTTTTGGGAATCATAATCGCATCTGAACCAGGCAAAAAAGACTTGTCAAGTACCAAATGAATACCTTGACTGGGTCGTATACTATTTTTAGCAGACTGATTATCCATCAACAATACTTCATCCGTAAACACACCAGTAGCATTGATCACACAACCTGCTTTTAATGAATATTCATTCCCAGTTTCTATATCCTTAGCGATAACTCCATCAACGATGGAATCTTTATTTTTAGTCAAATTGACAACCTCGAAATGATTTAAAACCGTTGCGCCTGCCTCTATGGCTGTTTGAGCTATGTTGATGGCTAACCTAGAGTCATCAAACTGTCCATCTTGATAAACTACGCCGCCTTTTAAGTTTGTGGTTTTGATTGTTTCTAATCTAGCGATGGTCGACTTCTTATTGATATGCTTAGATTTCCCAAAACTCAATTTTCCAGAAAGTATATCGTATACTTTCATCCCAACAGTATACAATAAGGTATCCCAATTTTTATAATTAGGGATAATAAAAGATTGATTAAGAACTAAATGAGATGCATTTTTCAACATAAGACCTCTTTCGTACAACGCTTCTCTTACTAGATCAATGTTTCCTTGTGCTAGATACCTCACTCCACCATGCACTAATTTTGTACTTCGGCTTGATGTACCTTTTGCAAAATCAGTTTTTTCTAGCAAAAGCGTCTTGAATCCTCTAGTAGCACAATCCAATGCAATACCGAGTCCCGATGCACCACCACCGATGATGATGACATCCCACCGACTTACCGCTTTTAAAGGCACCAGTAAATGCTCTCTTGAATAAATTGCTACCAATTCTTTCGATTTGCTTCAAATATATAATATTTTATTAAAACGAAACTAAACGAAACTAAATAATTTTCGTTTATGCGTAATTCTATTGAAAACAGCCTCCATTTACTTTCGTTTATAATATATTTGTAAAGAATGGAAAGACATAGAATCATACTGGAGAAACTTGCAACAGACAAGCACATAGAAGTAATGGACCTTTGTCAAGACCTTAATGTATCCGCAGTGACGGTACGCAAAGACTTGAAACTACTAGAGCAAAAAGGCTTGTTGTACCGCACTCATGGCGGTGCTTCTATTGACAATCCCTACATCAATGAGAGATCTGTTGTAGATAAGGTCAAAGTCTTTATTGAGGAAAAAAATGGCATTGCCCAAATGGCGGCCACTAGAATTGTTGAAAATGATTCGATTCTGATTGCTTCTGGAACCACAGTTCAGGCATTATCAAAGTTTATTGAGGTTCAAAACAAACTCACCGTTATAACTTCCTCTATTTATGTAGTCATGAACCTGATCGAGAAAAAAAATATTGACATCCTTCAATTGGGAGGATATGTAAGACATAGCTCCGCGTCCGTAATTGGTAATTATGCAGAGTATGTTTTAAATAATATATCGTGCAGTAAGCTTTTTCTTGGAGTCGATGGTATTGACTTAGAATACGGATTGTCAACAACCAATCTTGAAGAGGCAGAGCTCAACAAAAAAATGCTTAAGTCTGCTCAAAAAATTATCGTTTTAGCTGACTCCTCAAAATTAGGGAAGAAAAGTTTTGCCAGAATATGTGATCTGTCTGTTATTGACGAGTTGATAACCGATAATGGCATATCAAAACTTACCGTTGAAAAACTTCAGGAAAAAGATATTAAAGTGACTATAGTCAACTAAAAAAGCTAAAGATGAGAATTATTCCAGCCCTTGCGGTAGCTATACTTGCAGTATCCTGTCAATCCAAAGTAACTCACACAAAGAGTGATGAACCAGCTATTAAGCCTAATATCTTGCTGATTGTTGTCGATGATCAAGGATATGCGGACTTTTCTCCATTCCCTGACCATGACAAGGCCATATCGACCCCTAATATTACCAAATTAGGTCAATCAGGAACATCATTTACCCAAGCCTACGTGACCGCACCGGTATGCAGTCCATCACGGGCAGGTATACTAACTGGCAAGAACCAGTTCCGCTGGGATAAGCCCGCAAGTTGGGGTCCTGGACTCCCTACAGATGTGAAAACTATTGCCGAATACCTCAAGGAAGGCGGGTATGAAACCGCCAAAATAGGAAAAAACGATTTAGGTCGTAACTTTCATCAAAACGATGTCAGGGAATATCCATTACAACATGGATTTGATGAGTTTTTGGGATTCTCTGCTCACGCCCATGACTATTGGCTTCATTCTGAAAAGATAAGAGAGCGCACACCAGACCCCTACTCTACCAGTGCATTATTGGGACCGCTCATGCATAACATGGGAGAAAAAAGCTATGAGGATGGATATCTTACCGATATTTTTACCGATGAGAGCATTGATTACATCAACAAAAAGCGAGAAAAACCATTTTTCCTGACCTTATCTTATAATGCGGTACATCACCTTATTCATGAAGTTCCAAAGAAATATTTAGATAAGTACAATGTAAAAGAAATACCAAATTATGATCCAGACAGCTTATTGGAATATGAAAACCACGAGCCAGGAAGTTACTCTGCATACTATGATAAATATTCAAGAGTTGGAGCTATCAACAAGAAAGATCTAAGAAATTATTATCTGGCTAACTTGAATGCGCTTGATGATAATGTAGGACGGGTACTGGATGCTTTACGGAAAAATGGCATGTTGGAAAATACGGTTATTATCTACATATCAGATAATGGAGGATCACCTCTAACAGGCGCGAATAACTCGCCTCTTACCGGTGGTAAATATTCTTTATGGGAAGGCGGTATAAGGGTGCCAATGATCTTAAGCTGGCCTAATAAAATTGCTGCCAATAAATTAGAAAAGCGCTACGTTTCAGCTACCGATATACTTCCTACTCTCGCTAATATTGCAGGTGTAACCGTAAGCCAAAGTGATCTCGATGGTATTGACCTTAGACAACCTCAATCTGACCGATTACTGGTCTGGAAATGGCAAAAGAATTGGGCGGTAAGAAAAGGCAATTGGAAATTGACTAATGCTGTGGAAAATCACTGGAAGAGCGAACCTAGTAATCAGTACATAGCGCCTATTCGTGATGATTCTTCTATGAAGTTATTTGACGTAGAGAACGACCCAGGTGAACGTGTGGATTTAGCTAGCAAATATCCTAAAGTAGTGCAAGATCTAGAGATGGCCTATAATAATTGGTGTGATTTAAACATCAAATAGTTCGTCCTGAATTGAGCATCTTGAAAAACTTTATCCGGTTTAAATAAACCTTGGCCGAAGAGCAAATTCTGCACATTCAGTATGACCTACTTTATAATTTACGTGTAACGAGTTTCTTCAATACCTCTATCTTTCTGTAGAGGGTGAAGCTCAATTATTACGTTGCATAAGCCAATATTAGTAGGTTGGGACAGAATAAGCCGTTTGACTAAAAACGTCTTTATTGGTATTCCCTCATAATAAATGCTGATACCATCACTAGGACATTTATAGTTCAGTATGATGTTGAACAGTTCGCTTTCGCGAAAGCGAACTATTTCCCGTAAATCCTTTAATAATACAACCTAAAGTCCAGCAAGGTACATAGCTTGTATTGTTTTTGAAACAACTGCTCTACTACTTCTTTAAGATCGTCGTTCTCATAAAATAAATTGAAAAACACACGATCAATGGTGTAGGCGCTAGTAGTTTGTGCAGAGTTAAAACCGTAGCCAGAAATGGCTCTTGCGCCCGTCACATCAAGAAAATATTGGGATTCCTCACTAGATAGGTTCAGTGCCTTTTTATTAGCAAAATGGATGACCTTGCCTTCCATCTTCCCCTCAAAAAGTTCGGCTATTTCTTCCATGCTGTAATAATAGCCATTGATAAGTATGTTGTTAGCCTCACCAGGCAATACGAGGTAAATGATTTCATAATCCTTGAAATTATGGTCATCATAAAGAAGAATATTGAGGCTTTCCTCTAGACCCTCTATCGTATCGCAAGCTTTATAGATACTAGTGATATGTTGGTGATAGGCAATATCTTCTAGAATTTTTAGGACTTCGGTAGTTTCTTCCTTGTCTGCATCAGGAACGACTTCTAGGCAATAGATAAAATTTTCAATGTCTGTAATGGGCACTTCTAGTTCACTCATATTTTTTCTCTGTATAATTAAAGTCCCGAGGTTTGGTATTTTTTATTTGGTCGCATTGGTTCGTCAAAATTAAAATGAAATTACAGTGGTTACCAGCTTGCATGAAATACGATCATTACGATCTGATAATAACGTCGTCAATCTGCCTACAACAGCAATTTCTTTGATCTTACTTCATTGATACTTATCTGACCTATCCAAGGCTTTTAGTTCTCATTTGCCTTTTTTATCAAATTGATCGCACGGTTCCATTTATCAAATAGTACAACTGGAGCAGGATATTCATTTTTCTCATCATAAAGCCAAGGCGCCAATACTTCGACATCACTTAAATGTGCCAACTCTGGAATGTGCGTTTTTATGTAGTCGCCCGCTTTGTATTTCAACGCCTGATTAACAGGATTTGTATACCAAATCTCAAAGGCCTGCATGTGCCAATTCAGCCAGTTAGCAGAAACGTCATAATCAATCAATTTGCTTTCAAAAAATGCTGCACCCCATGTCCAGTCGACCTTTAGGTCGTGCACTAAAAAACTAGCGCAATTTACCCTACCTCGATTGCTCATATAGCCCTGGGTATTCAACTGGCGCATACTGGCATCTATGAATGGTATGCCCGTGGTGCCTGTTTTCCAAGCCTGAAAACGGCTGGGATCATTTTCAAACTCACCTTCTTTCCCCTTAAATCCTTGGGTCTGGAAAATGGCATTTCCCTGATGCATTCCGCGGAATGTGAAATAATCCCGCCACACTACCTCAAACACTAGCCACCAGGTGCTTATGTTCTTCTTTATCGTCCGTTCGTATTCCTTGATATATTCATAAATAGTACGCGGTGATATACAGCCCAAAGCTAAATAAGGTGATAGTTTACTGCTGTAATCCAGTCCAGCCGATTTGTTACGCGTCCATTTATAGGAAGTCAACAGTTGACTATCAAATGTATAATAGCGTAATCTAGCCAGCGCCGCCGTCTCACCACCTTTTACCAAAGGCAGCTCATGATCTGAAATCTCGCTTTTTGTAAACCCAATTTCTTTTGCTTCTGGAATATCAGCAAACTCAAAATTAGACAACAGAGCAAAAGGAGCGATTTTTTCAAATGTAGGCCTCACGGCCGCCTGTTTGGTGGTGTTGATGCGGTACGTCTTGGATGTTTTTGGAAAATCTGCAATTGTGTAGGGAATATCATCAATGTGATACAAGGTTTTCCCCCAGAATGTAATTAGTTCACAACTATCCGGTAAACTGTCTTTTACTTTTTCTGAAAGCCGTAATTCTTCATCTGCATATTCTACCTCTCCGTAAATGCGTTGGACGTTGTGTGTAACGGCTAGATCTGCCAGTACTGTTTCCGGATGGCCTATGACTACGGCTAGATTTGCGCCCAGTTCCTGCAGGTTTACTCTAAGATCGACCAGCGACTGCCGTAAAAATTCAAAACGGAGGTAACCTGCTTTGCGTTCACCATAAACGACAGTATTATATAAGCGTGGGTCAATAATATATATTGGCAGCAACGGTTTGCCATAGGCTATGGCGGCACATAGCGCTTCATTGTCAGTCAATCGCAAGTCGTTTTTAAACCAAAATAGTGCAGTTTCCTTCATTTTGCCCTTCTTTTCATGGAATGCGTAGCGAGAATCCGCTTCTTTTCTGTTTGCACCTGTGGATCTTTACGCATTCCATAGATTTTTGACAGCGCCTCTTTTCTAGTTTCTGTGATATCGACGATCCTTCGTGGATAATCTTTTCCATAGGAGAAATCATGAAATTCATTCAATTCTTCTTCCAGCAACCACGGCTCGATCGCGTATCTAGCTGGTAAATGCGCCAGCTCCCGCACGTAATGTTTGATAAAAAGCGCATCTGGATCGTGGTCGTGAGCGCCCTTTGTCGGGTTGTAGATGCGCAAAGTGTTTGTACCCGTTAATCCAGCCTGCATCTGGAACTGCCCATAATGAATGCCTGGCTCCCAATCCAAGAATTGTGCTGCAAGATAAGCGCTGCCAGTGGTAAAGTGCTGAAACAAGTGATGGCATAGAAATGAGGTCACCAGACACCGCATCCTAAAATTAATGTAGCCCGTTTCCCGCACGGCACGCATCGACGCATCAACCAGTGGATAACCGGTAAACCCATTCTTCCATGCATCTACAAATGAAGGATTCAAAGGCTGGTCCAGTTTTAAGTACCCGGTATTGATGGCCTCAAATTCCATACGCGGTTCCTGTTCAAATTTCTGGACAAAATGGCTCTGCCAGCGCAGGCGGCTATTGAATGCGCGCAAGGATTTTTTGTATGGACTGGTTTCTTTTTCGATTTTGGCCCGCTGGTAAAGTTGGCGTATAGAAATGTTTCCCCAGGATATGTAGGGTGACAAACGGCTACAGCCGTATCTGGACCGCAATGGTTTCGATATCTGGTTGGAATACTGTGCAATGCGTGTTTCAAAAAAGCTACCCATCCAGCGCTGGGCTTCGGGTGAGCCACCTTGTTGAAATGCCTGTTGCCCAGATTTTAAGTCTAATGGTGCAAAATGTTGTTGGAGGTGTTCCGCTTTCGCGAAAGCGAACCTACCCAAATCAATACTGCTTATAGGTCGATTCATGTACTTGAACCAGTCGTTGCTCCAAGTATCCCGATTGTGAATGCCTCTAAAAACACCATTGGTCTGAAACTCGTTCCAAACAATACCGTTCTGGGTAAAGAATTTTTTTAAATGTTTATCGCGGGAATAAGTGATGTCCAGTCCCGTTTCCTCGCTGCTATGAACCTTGCTTGTAGGACCCAAATCGTGCAATTGCTGGAAAAAATCAACTGCCTCGCTTTCTACGGCTAAAATTTGCGCCCCAAAACTACTTAGGGTTTCGTTCATAGAGACTAATGATTCTGTCACAAATTGCGCGTGGCGCTGGGAATAATGTGGGTCGTTCCACAATGATGGCTCATAAAGATAGACTAGCAAGGTTTCCTCGCCAGCATCCATAAATGCAAACAAACCATCCAGATCAGTAAGCCTCAAATCACGCTTGAACCAGTAGATATTCATATCTATTGCTGCTTCCTATTTAATTTGTGGTTGTTGCTTCCCTGCGCGCTTTATTCTTTCTATTTTTTTTCTTGCGATCACTGTACCAATTGTATCCTTGATAGGCCAACTGAACTACGGTAAATATTCTAAATAACTTTTTCATAATGTATCGTTTATTGATAGCGTAATTTCCTACAAGTATCTGGAATCTTGTGTTAGTCATTTCACAAAAAATCTACCTTAAATGCATCTGGGTGGCGCCAGAGTAATATTTTTGCGCGTTGCTATTACCATAATTTTATCAACCCTATACCCATAATAAACTTACCTTATCCCACAATAAATTTATACCGTCTTTATGAGAATTGTAGTACTGTCACAAAACCCCAACCTTTATTCCACCAAGCGTATCGTTGAGGCGGGCACAAAAAAAGGGCACGAAATGATCATCGTGGACCATACCAAATGTAATCTAGTCATCGAGAAGAAAAACCCTACCATTATATACAAGGGAAAGGAACTGAAGGATATTGATGGCGTTATTCCTAGGATAGGCGCATCGGTTACCTTTTTTGGAACCGCCGTGGTCAGACAGTTTGAAATGATGAAAGTATTCTCTTCCACAGAATCCCAAGCTCTCGTGCGTTCACGAGATAAATTGAGAAGCCTGCAAATACTGTCTAGAGCAGGTCTAGGCCTTCCTAAAACAGTTTTCAGTAATTATTCCAAAGATGTTGGCTCTGTGATTGATGCCGTAGGCGGTGCGCCACTGGTCATCAAATTATTGGAAGGAACACAGGGACTGGGCGTAGTTCTCGCAGACAATAAAAACTCTGCCGAATCTATTCTAGAAGCTTTCAACGGGCTTAAAGCCCGTGTAATTGCACAGGAATTTATTAAGGAAGCTGGCGGTGCAGATATTCGTGTTTTCATTGTGGATGGAGTTGTTGTGGGTGCCATGAAGCGTCAGGGTAAGGAGGGGGAATTCCGTTCTAACTTGCACCGCGGTGGTAGCGCAAATGTTGTTGAATTGACAGATGATGAGGAAAATGCCGCACTCAAGGCTGCAAAAGCTATGGGACTAGGGATCGCAGGTGTAGATATGTTGCAATCTGCCCGTGGGCCATTGATTCTTGAGGTGAATTCATCGCCAGGATTGGAAGGAATTGAAGGAGCAACAGGAAAAAATATAGCAAACACCATTATTAGGTATGTAGAGCGCAATGCCAACTGAATTTTACCTGAACTTTAAATAATAAAACGCGGTTTGAATCAATTCAAACCGCGTTTTTCTTTGGAGAAAATCCCGTACTTAGAGTACTGCTATTCTAGAAAAATCCAATACTTTCCGGTTAGGGATGCTGGGAATCTCCATCACCGTGGCGTTATCTAATAGCAAATCTATTATTGGTTTCCAATGAGCTGCGATAGCAAGCTCCCCTGTTAGCTGCAAACTTTCCTGACTATCAAATAGAACTATACGCTCATTTGCAGGTGTATTTCGACTCTTAAATTCTAAGGCAACTTTATCAATGTCCTCTAGATACGCCGTTCCATTTTTTGAATGTTGGCTTTCTTTAAGAATGCTACAGCTTTGGTATATACTCAAGTCAATGATACTAGAGTGCTGTATCTCATTGCATAATCTAGTGTAAACGAGCGCTTTTTTATTTTGATCAACGGCCAGTGCAAAATTAGGGTGGTATTCCAATTGATTGGCAATTAAGCCGTTTTCCACGAGCAGATTATGGAGTTGTTTTTTGATTTTAGTTTTTTTGATTCTTGAATTGATTGCCATTAGTACAAATGGACTTGCGACGATTGATGTCAATAGTGCAGATAGCACCAGCATTCCTGTTTCCATGATAGGTAAGATAAAATTGATAAAAAATAGAAGATTGAGGCATTTCTGCTAATCGCAGTCGCCATTAAAAATCAGCTATGAATTACCAATAAGAATGGAATGGAAACAATAATCTCTTTATACCATCAGATAGCAGTAAATGTCCCTGATATGCACTTGGAGAAGAGCGGCTTAATAGCTCGGTAGCTTGAGATACCTTGAAATAGTGATTTAGATGACTTGAAGAATCAAGGTTTAGAATTCTTTCGGATGTGTTGCTGAAGGATAACCAATCAATTGATGCTATATCTGCATCCCAATGATGAAACACCGCGTTAGAAAACTCATGATCCTCGTTAGAGGATTCTTGAAATCTTACTATTTCCTGAGTATCCGATCGCCAAAAATCATTCTGTAAACCCAGCAACGATATGGTGGCAGTTACAAAAAATAGGAAAAAAATTCCAGTAGCTCTCATGACCCAAAGGTAATTGTATTCACGAATTACCGCTCCTTTTTGCGTTTTTTTTAATCGCTTTTTTTAGGGGTTTAAATCCATGTTTCACAGTTACTTAAATTCACGCATACCATTAGCAGTGCTATAATTTAAAGTTAAAGCGAGTGTCATTTGTTACCGCGTCAGTTATATTATTGTCCAAAAGTAAAAAGCACTAATGATGAAGGCGGTTAAAGTAAGTACCATCCTAATATTGTCCCTTGGAATGATTGCTATCATGGGCTCCATGATGATGACATATAGCGGTAAAAAAGTCAACGTACATGACGGTGTAAGTATCGTTAATCGCTGGGAGTTACCAGAAGCGCTTGATGAAATAAGTGGCGTCGCTTGGTTGGAAAACAACACGGTTGCCTGTATTCAAGATGAGGACGGGATTATTTTTCTCTACGATCTGGAACAAAATGAAATTATCAAGCAAATCCCTTTTGGCCCAAGTGGGGATTATGAGGGAATTGCGGTCAATGGTGAGGATGCATACGTCATGCGCAGCGATGGAAAAGTCTTTGAAGTAGCTCGCTTTCGCGAAAGCGAAAAACCAATAACCACCAGTTTTCAAACTGGTTTTACGGCCAAAAATAATATGGAAACCATAGCAATGGATCCAACTTCCAATAGTCTAGTTGTCGCTCCTAAAGACCGGGATCGCGGTGACAATTTTAAGGGTTTGTATAAAATAGCACTTGACTCAAAGCAAACAGCGTCCGTCCCGACGGTGAAAATCAATTTGAAGGATACGAAATTCAAGCAATACCTACATAAAAAAGTGTACCGCACATTCAGCCCATCAGACGTTGCGATCCACCCGGAAACTGGTGATTTCTATGTTCTAGAGGGTACCAATCCAAAACTGGTTATCTTAAAACCAGACGGAGCTATTGCCAAGGTCATACGTCTTGACAAGGGTGATTTTCCTCAACCAGAAGGTATCACTTTCAGTCCAGAGGGCGCGCTCTATATATCAAACGAGGCTGGTAGTGGTCGCGCCACCATCCTTGAGGTCAATTTGTAGGATTGCTATTGCAGTATTATTTTATTTTTAAGATATATTCCTAGTTATTATTATCTCTGGACTGGTAGTTCCTAAATAATCCTATCTTTAAAGGACAAAATTTATCTATTTATGAAAGTGCTTTTCCTGACGCGCGAGTTTCCGCCCTACGTTTATGGCGGTGCAGGTGTTCATGTAGAATATCTGGCACTTGAGCTCGCCCTATTAATGGATGTAGAAGTGCGTAGTTTTGGCGATCAAGAGATAAAAGATCAAAATCCAACGGTGCAGGGATATGCCTTTGAGGATTCCGCTTTCGCGAAAGCGGAATCAAAACTCAAGGCATTGCTACACACTCTCAGTACAGGTACCCACATGAATATTGCGACTGTTGATGCAGATGTTGTTCATTGCCACACCTGGTATTCCCATTTTGCGGGAATCCTGGCAAAACTTTGTTATGGTACACCATTAGTTGTTACCACCCATTCCCTGGAACCTTTGCGCCCGTGGAAACGGGATCAATTGGGTCGCGGTTATGATGCGTCTTCATGGATAGAAAAAACAGCTATTGAAATGGCAGATGCGGTCATTGCCGTTTCTCATGAGACAAAAGAAGATGTGCTTAGGCATTTTAAGGTAAACGCCAAAAAGGTCGAGGTAATTTATAACGGTATCGACCTACAGCAATACCAGCCAACCGACCAAAGCGACACACTTACCAAATATGGCATCGATCCCAACCAGCCCATAGCATTATTTGTGGGTCGCATTACTAAGCAGAAAGGAATTATCTATCTGGTGGATGCTATCAAATACATTGATGCGGGAACTCAAATAGTTTTATGTGCAGGAGCGCCAGACACACCAGAGATCGCTCGACAAATGGAGGAAGCTGTCAAACTGGTGCAACAAGAGCGGGAAAATGTCATTTGGATTGAGGAAATGCTGGACAAGCCATCGGTCATACAGCTGTACTCCCATGCCACCGTATTTTGTTGTCCCTCTATTTATGAGCCATTTGGTATTATCAATATTGAGGCGATGGCGTGCCATACGCCAGTGGTCGCCAGTGCGGTGGGTGGTATTAAAGAAGTGGTGCTCCATCAAAAAACTGGATTACTTATCCCTCTAGAACAGCAAAAAGAAGCTCCTTTTGAACCTATGGACCCAGATCAATTTGCCCGTGATCTAGCCGCTGGTATCAATCGTGTAGTAAGTGATCCCGCATTACAGAAATCAATGGCTGCAGCTGGCCGCAAGCGTGTCGAGGAACATTTTGACTGGAAAGCGATCGCACAACAGACGGCAGACTTATACTCAACCCTTACAACTTAGACCCATGATCAACAACGAGGTACTATCTATAATTTTAGGCGGCGGCCAAGGCACGCGACTTTATCCCTTAACGGCCTCGCGATCAAAACCTGCCGTGCCGATTGCTGGTAAATACCGCTTGGTAGACATACCCATTTCAAATTGCATCAATAGCGATATCAAGAGGATGTATGTGTTGACCCAGTTCAATAGTGCGTCGCTCAATAGACATATCAAAAACACCTACCATTTCAGCTTTTTCAGCAGTGCCTTTGTGGATGTTCTGGCAGCAGAGCAGACTCCAGGCAATGATGAATGGTTTCAGGGAACCGCAGATGCCGTGCGCCAAAGCATGCACCACTTTAATCGCCATGATTTTGATTATTACTTGATATTATCTGGTGATCAATTGTACCAGATGGATTTTAATGAAATGATCCAAGCACACAAAGACAGTAAGGCAGATATTTCCCTAGCCACCATCCCGGTAAATGCCAAGGATGCCCCATCTTTTGGAATCCTAAAGGCCAATGATGAAAACCAAATTACCTCTTTCATTGAAAAGCCTAAAACGGATCTCCTACCAGACTGGACCAGTGAGGTAAGCGCAGAAATGGAATCGCAAGGAAGAAATTACCTCGCAAGTATGGGTATTTACATCTTTAATCGCGAGTTACTGGAAAGTCTTATGGCAGATACCAGTATGGTCGACTTTGGTAAAGAAATCATTCCCCAAAATATAGATAAACTAAAAGTACAAAGCTATCAGTTTGAAGGATACTGGACGGACATAGGGAACGTAGATTCCTTTTTTGAGGCAAATCTAGAACTGACCGATAGCATACCTTCTTTCAATTTATTTGATAAGAACCTGCCCATATTTACCAGGCCACGAATGTTACCTACTTCAAAAATTTCTGGCACAGCCATGGATCGTGCAGTTATTGCAGATGGCTGTATTATTGCCGCGGCAAAAATCGAGCGCTCTGTAATTGGGATACGTTCAAGAATAGGGAAAGAGTCCACGGTGATCAATACCTACATGATGGGCTCTGACTATTACGAATCCTTAGAAGAAATCGAGCATAAAAAGATTGAGATCATTCTAGGAATAGGTGAACGCTGTTTTATCAAAAATGCCATCGTAGATAAAAATTGTCGCATCGGTGACGATGTGCGTATCAATGGTGGTCAGCATCTAGAGGATGTTGAAACAGATCTGTACGTTGTTCGCTCAGGAATTGTGGTGATTAAAAAAGGTGCAGTTATACCAGCAGGTTACGTCATTTGAGCAACCACGGAATATCGGTTGCCATTCTAATTCCAAATATTGTATAATAGAAGCTGCTAGAATTCATTCAAATCAAGAAATGGTTCCAATTTTTGGATCATTTCGTTATGATCTCCACTGTATCCGCTGCGGCGCAGGTAATTCTTCAAGGCGATTAGATCCGTTTTTGAATCTAATAGGCTGAAGCGCGCATTGTAATTATTGAACACATGGTATTCTGAAGAGCAGTTATATATCTCAAAAACTGTGTCGTGACGCTCGTCCACTTTTATCTTTTCGTAAACCGCTATCAGCGCATCCTCCTGGCCCTCAAGAACCTGTAGAAAATTGCCACAGCTATGAATGAGGATACCGGTAATCCCATTCTGGTTATTGGTCAATGTAGAAAGTTTCAAAAGTGCGATGATGTCAGCCTCGGATAGGGATTCACTTGCTCGGCTTATGTAGGATATGGTATGCAAAGAAGTCATTCAAACTTATAGGTAAGCAATAGTAGCAATTAATTTTCTTGTATAATTTTAGCAAATCTAACTAAAACACGGTTGGTAGCTGGATTAGGATAGAATTCCTGAGACCAATTACATTGATTTATCACTTTAAACCCTTCAAAAATTGTTTATCTATTTTCTACCTATTTTTTGTGGAATAGTTCGCTTTCGCGAAAGCGAGACAACCGCCATTTTATTGCCACCCACCACCTAGCGCCTCGTAGAGATCCACGATCGACTGCAGTTGGTTATTCCTTGCCGACACCACGTCCAAACTTGAATTAAGCTGGTTCTCCCTTGCGCGCAACACTTCAATATAATTGACGAGACCATTGTCAAGCAATTCCTCAGAATATTGAGTAGCTAGCGAGTAGGCCTCAAACTCCTTTAGCTTCACCTCTTTGCGCTGGGTCGATGCATCATAGGTGTACAGTGCGTCAGAAACCTCCCTGCCAGCAACCAGCAGCGACTGCCTAAAACTAAGCTTACTCTGCTCCTGCTGTGCTTGCGCTACCTCGTATTGGGTACGAATCTGTCGTTGATTAAAAATGGGTTGGGTAAGACCACCCACGATAGTTGCAAATAGCGAGCTGGTATTGAACAATTTTTCAAAATCAAGACTTTGCAATCCGCCATTTGCGGTTAGTGTTAGCGATGGATAAAACTGGCTGCGTGCTACATTGGTAAGCTCAAATGCGTTGATCAGATCATATTCTGCCGCAATGACATCGGGACGGTTAGCGAGCAATTGTGAGGGAACGCCCGTTTTGAGGGGTGTTTCAATCACTTGATCCTCCAACTGTCCACGCACCATGGCACGCGGATCACTCCCCAGCAGCACGGAAAGGCTGTTTTCCAGCAATCGGGATTGGTTCTTCAAATCAATGTGAATCGCCTGGGCGGTATACAATTGTGCCTCCGTCTGCTTGACCGCAACAGCAGTAACATTTCCAGCTTCTTTGAGCGCTTGGGTTGTTTCTAATGCACGGGATCGCGTTGTGATTGTACTGTCCGCGATACGTACCTGTTGATCTAGGGACAAAAGCGTATAATAACTAGAGGCGATGGATGCCACCAATCTGCTCTTTACTGCTTTGTGCGCGGCGATGCTTTGTAGAAATGTCGCCTCCGTAGCGCGTTTATTGCTACGTATTTTACCCCATATATCTGCCTCCCACGACAATCCACCACTTAATTGGTAAACGTCCAATGCACTGAATTGGTTACCGAACTGGCTGTTTTCTGACAATTCTTGTCGCGTGTACTGTGCGGTACCATTAAAGGTTGGTAAATAAGCAGCCTTACCTTGCTTTAGAACTGCTTCAGATAATTGGATCTGCTGTATCGCGATGCGTATATCGATGTTATTTTTCAATCCCTCATCAATATACGCCTGTAGTTGTGGGTCTGTAAATAGTTCTTTCCAAGAAATGGTGGCCATTGTGAGACTATCTGCCTGCAACTCGTCCGTACGGTAGTAATTTGCCGTTACTATTTCTTGAGCAGGTCGCGTGTACTCTTTCGCTGCAAAGCAAGAAACCAACACTAGCGGCAACCCTAAACCTAAAAGAAATCTCTTGAATGTGATCGTTTTCATAATTATGCGTCTAGTGTTTTGGCCTCTTCTTTAGGCGTGGGTGCTCCAGTTATTTTCTCTTGCAGCCACTGGAACAGGATAAAAAGGATAGGGATGATGAATACCCCCAGAACAGTACCTATAAGTAATCCTCCTACCGCACCTGTACCTATGGATTTATTTCCTGCGGCACCTACCCCACTTGCCAATACTAGCGGCATAATACCAAGAATGAAGGCAAAGGAAGTCATTAAAATAGGTCTTAACCTAGATTTTGCCCCATCAATAGCGGAATCCACAATGGACTCGCCAGCCTTGCGTCGCTGTATGGCAAACTCCACGATCAAGATGGCGTTTTTTGCCAATAATCCCAGTAACATAATCAAGGCAATCTGGAAATAAATATTATTCTGTAAACCTGCAAATTGGGTCGTGAGATAAGCTCCCATTACACCAAGTGGTAGAGAAAGTAGGATAGAAAACGGTATCAAATAACTTTCATATTGAGCGGCGAGCAGGAAATAAACAAATACCAGCGACAGCATAAATATGGTGGTTGACTGGCTACCCGCGTTGACCTCTTCCCTAGATAATCCAGAGTAGGCTGTAGTGTAGCTGCTGGGCAATGTTTTGGCCACCTCATTAACGGCGACAATTCCATCTCCCGTACTAAAACCAGGGTTGACCGCTGCCGTAATTTTAGTCGAGTTGAATAGATTGAACCTGGTTACGGACTGCGGCCCGTATACCCGATCCAGGCTTATAAACTGGGTAATAGGCGACATTTCACCGCTTTGCGTTCGCACCAGTAGGTTGTCAAGCGCATCCTTATCTGCGCGATCTTCTGGTAATGCTTGAACATACACCCTAAATTGCTTACCAAATCTAGAGAAATCAGTTGCAAATACACTCCCTATGTAGCCTTGGAGCGTAGAGAAAATATCTGTTATCGACACACCTTTTTCCTTAGCCAGCGGTACATTGACACTCAATTCGTACTGTGGGTAATTCGTGTTAAAAGAGGATTGTGCAAACTGGAATTCAGGCCGCTCAGAGAGTTTGCCTATAAATTCCTGATTAACCCGGTCAAGATCTTCAAAAGAACCACCGGCACGGTCGAGCAAATTCACCTCTACACCGGCAGAGTTACCAAAACCAGGCACGCTGGGTCGAGCAAAGAAAATAATATTTGCCTCTGGTATTTGTGCTGCAATACCGAACATTTTTGCCGTTATCGCTTGAAGCGAAAGCGAGTCAGCATCACGTTCACCCCAATCATTAAGTTTGGCGAACCCAAAGCCGTAGTTGCTACCAGCACCGTTAATGATACTTCTACCATCGATAATACTCACACCCTCTACACCTGAGAGCTTACTCACCTTTTCATACACCTGTTGATTAATAGCATGCGTCCGGTCAAGGGAAGAACCAGCTGGGAGTTCCACATTAATAAAAATAATTCCCTGATCCTCGTCGGGTACAAAACCAGATTTTACCTGAGAGGCAGACCAAAATATAACACCAATGGATGCAACCAGAATAACGCCTGTAATCCATTTATGGCGGTATAAAAAGTGAACTGATCGTCCATATTTTTTTACCGTAGCATCAAATCCACGGTTAAATGCATCAAAGAACCTGCGTACAAAATTCTTTTTCTTCTCTCCTTCTTCCTCGTGACCCTTTAACAAAATGGCACAAAGGGCAGGACTTAAGGTTAACGCATTTACGGCAGATATTAAGATCGCAATGATTAACGTCACCCCAAACTGTTCATAAAAAACACCCGTAGGTCCCGTCACAAAAGTTACTGGAATAAATACTGCGGCAAGAACCAGGGTAATAGAAATAATCGCACCAGATATTTCACTCATCGCCTCGATGGTTGCTTTTCTGGGATCGGTCTCCCCTTGATCAATTTTTGCGTGAACTGCCTCTACGACAACAATAGCATCATCAACTACAATACCGATGGCCAGCACCAGCGCAAATAGCGTCAACAAATTAATCGAATAACCGAATAGATTTAAAAAGAAAAAAGTTCCCACAATCGCTACAGGCACCGCAATGGCTGGTATAAGGGTTGACCTAAAATCCTGTAGAAAAATAAATACTACGATAAATACAAGGACAAATGCTTCCAAAAGTGTGAACACTACTTTTTCTATGGATGCACTTAAAAAGTCATTGGTATTGTACGGAATAAATATTTTGACACCGTCTGGAAGCTCTGTTTCTATAACATCAAGCTTTTCCTGGATGCCTTCAATGATCTGTTGAGCATTAGAGCCTTTCGTTTGGAAAATTCCAAGAACCACCGCTTTTTCACCGAATGTTGTTGACCCTGCAGAATACCCCTGCGCGCCTAATTCTATCTGTGCTACATCTTTGAGACGCAGGTATTCACCATCACCTATTGCTTTTATGACGATGTCGCTGTACTGCTCTTCCGTTTTGAATCGCCCACCATATTTAATAACATAAGTAAAAGCTTCTCCAGAATTTTCTCCCAACGATCCAGCTGCTGCCTCTAGACTTTGTTCTCTCAAAGCGGCGGTAATATCTGACGGTATCAAGTTGTAAGCAGCAAGCCTATCTGGTTTCAACCAGATGCGCATCGCATAATCCTTTGATCCGAACACATTTACATTACCCACCCCATTGACACGCTGGATTTCAGGTATCACATTAATCTTTAGATAATTTTGAATGTACGTATCATCATAATCCTCATTTTCACTATAGAAGGACATGAACATAAGCGCGCTATTTTGCGCTTTTTGGGTAGTTACACCTGTCTGTAAAACCGCCTGCGGCAACAATGGATTTGCTCTAGAAACTCTGTTCTGTACATTTACCGCGGCAATATCAGGATCAGTTTCCTGATCAAAATAGACGGTGATCTCCGCAGTACCATTATTCGTGGCCGTAGAGGTGAGATAAGTCATTCCCTCCACACCATTGATCTGTTCTTCAATGGGAATAATTACACTTTCAAGTATGGTTTCTGCATTTGCACCAGGATAGGTCGCGGATACAGTGATCGTGGGAGGTGCAATATCTGGATATTGCGTGATAGGTAATGTTGTTAATCCTAGCGCTCCCAGAATGA
>JBBSPH010000004.1:0-26058 GCA_038258985.1 Flavobacteriales bacterium | reverse complement strand
CTCCAATAGGATTGCAGGGAATAAATGAGCTCGAGTTTATAAATACCAAGATGACTGGGCTGGCGTTGAAAACAACGCTTCTTGACCTAGATATAACTCTCGCACGCGGGCTCAATTACTATACGGGCTGCATTTTTGAAGTAGCAGCTCCTGTAGGTGTGAGCATGGGGAGTATAAGCGGTGGCGGTAGGTACGATGATCTTACCGGTATTTTTGGGATGAAGGATATGAGTGGAGTGGGCATCAGTTTTGGGCTGGACCGTATTTATTTGGTCTTAGAAGAGTTGGATTTATTCCCATCAACGGTCAAGGCTGGCGTGCAAGCGCTCTTTATCAATTTCGGTGAGCGAGAGGCTAGTTATTGTCTGGAATGGGTGTTCCGCTTTCGCGAAAGCGGAATAAAATCAGAGCTTTTTCCAGATGCTGGAAAAATGAAAAAGCAAATGACTTATGCAGACAAGAACTCTATTCCATATGTAATCCTAGCCGGTGAGGACGAGATCAATGCAGGCAAATTGACCTTGCGCCATATGAAGACTGGTGACCAACAAACCTTGACCCCTCAAGAGGTTCAACAGCAATTATTGGTGAAGGTATAGATGCAGGAAGCTACAAGATAGTTGTCCACTAATATTTTTTTTAATTTGTTGAGGCGTACCGCTTTCGCGAAAGCGGGACTAGTAATTTTCATAAATTCCAGCAAGATGGAACTGGTCGACCAAAATTTTATATCTTTAAAATAAATTTTACAGGGTGAAGAAAACAAAAGTCACATTAAGCGCACTTGCAGATCAACTGGGACTTTCTATTTCTACCATTTCAAAATCCCTTAAAAATAGCCAAGAAATAAGCGACGAAACCAAGGAATTAGTGGTTGCTACTGCTAAGAAAATGGGCTATAAAGGCACCATGGAAGATCCAAAAGCCCATAAAATCATTGCGGTGGTCATTCCAGATGTGATCAACGCTTTTTTTGCACAGGTACTCACCGGTATCGAGCAAATGGCGACGGATAGCGATTACAAAATAATTACCTGCCTTACCAAAGAAACCTTAAGTAAGGAAACTTCTTATCTAGAGGTATTGGATAGTCAGTATGTAGATGGGATTATTATTGCCGTAGCGGAGGAGAC
This sequence comes from Flavobacteriales bacterium, assembly GCA_038258985.1. Taxonomy (GTDB): domain Bacteria; phylum Bacteroidota; class Bacteroidia; order Flavobacteriales; family Flavobacteriaceae; genus Nonlabens. The sequence goes on along the minus strand of JBBSPH010000004.1, from coordinate 24,925 downwards.
TCAAATGAAGGCAAGTTATTCACATATTCAAAAAGTGATTGATAAGGGTGTTCCCATCGTGATGTTCGATCGAGTAGTGGATCAACTGGAGTGTGATAAAATGGTAAATGATGATGTGCTATCGGCAGCTCGCACTGTTCAATTTCTAGTAGATAAGGGTGATCGCACCATTTGCGTCGCCAGTACCATTAGTAATTTGAGCACTGGTAGATTGCGTGAAGAAGGCATACGCAATAAGATCAAAGAGTATGACGACGTCCTGCTCAACCTTATTACTACCCCAGACGAGAAACAATTTGAGCAGCGCATAGAAGATGCGTTAAAATATGATGCTATTGACGCCGTCATCGCCCTGGATCAAATGGCTGGAATCATGGTCTTGAACAAGGCTAGAGAATTAGGGATTTCCATTCCCGAAAAATTGCAGATCATCTGTTATTCCAATGGTTTGTTATCGGAATATTCCTATCCTAAAATGACGGTGATAGATCAACATGCTGCAGAACTGGGAAAGAAAACATTTACAAGACTTAAAAACTTGATAGGAGACGAGGAAGAAATAAAAGTGACGAGAATTCACACGCTCAAAACCTCGTTAATAGAACGAGGAACTACTAGAAAATAAAAAAACCTTCCGAAATGGAAGGTTTTTTTGTAGCGTGAGGCGGGCACGATCCGCCGACCTCAGCATTATGAGTGCTGCGCTCTAACCAGCTGAGCTACCACGCCAACTCGCAAAAACTGCTGGTAGTTTAAGCGGCTGCAAATATAGCTTTAATTTTTAATAGCTACCAAACACAACTGCCCAAAAATTTTCATTCAATAAATTCCGCACGCTCCAAAGGATTACATTATATTGCCGTCCAAAGTTCAAATTAATGCAGGATCCGATTAAATTAGAGTTAGAGTTTGTGGTACAGGTGTCTCCATCCTTGTTGTATCAATACATTGCAACGCCTTCTGGTATGTCAGAGTGGTTTGCGGATAATGTAAACAGCCGTGGAGAATATTTCAGATTTATCTGGGATGGACAGGAAGAAAAGGCAAAAATCATCAAGCGTGTAGGAGAGGAGCGCGCGAGATTCCAATGGGATTATGATGAGAATACCAAAAAGTACTTTGAATTGCGCATTGAGGTTGACGAAATTACAAGTGATGTTTCCCTAATGGTAACTGATTTTGGTGATGATGAAGATGAAGTGGAAGAGCAAAAAATGTTCTGGGAAAACCAGATCAGCGCTCTAAAAAAGGTCTTAGGTTCTCGATAGACCGTTAGATAAGAATTAAATTTGCGCCCTGAATTTCAGGGCTTTTTTTATGGTTATACTTAACGATGTTTTCATGGAAGGTAGGGAGGCTGTGCTGGCCTTCAATAATCGTGGTACGTATTATGGCGATGCAGTATTTGAAACAATTCGTTGTTTTAATGGGCAGCCTATTTTCTATGAGTCCCACTATTTTAGATTAATGTCCAGCATGCGCATTTTACGCATGGAGATTCCAGAAACATTTACGCCAGAGTTTTTCGAAGCAAATATTGGAAAGCTTCATGAACATCAATCAGAACTTGGTCAACATTCAAGGATTAGGATCACGGTATGGCGCAACACTGGTGGATTGTATACACCTGAAGACAACACGATTTCCTATAGCATGGAGATCACTGCGTTGGAAGGCCGCTTTCGCGAAAGCGAAAAAAACGAGGTTGAGCTTTTCAAGGATCATTACTTGACTACCGGGATGTTGGGAAATTTGAAAACCACCAATAAAACGGTCAATATCTTGGCTGGAATTTATAAAACCGAAAACGGTTACAACGATATGTTGTTGCTCAACAACAATAAAATGGTAGTAGAAAGTATTTCTGGTAATCTATTTATACGTTCTGGAAAGGTTATCAAAACGCCCCCAATTACCGATGGATGTTTGAAGGGAATCATGCGAGAGCAAGTTATCACCCAGTTGAAACGAATGCTTGACTATGAAATCGTGGAAGAAAGTATCACACCTTTTGAACTGCAACGAGCAGACGAACTTTTTTCTACGAACGTTATCCAGGGATTGAGAAGTATCACACAATTTAGAAAGAAATCTTACGAACAGACCACAGCAGATGAGCTAAGGTCTTTCTTTAATGAAAAGCTTTTTTCCTAGTTAAGACTTGGGTTTTCTGGGGCATTGGACCAGATTTCGTAACCGTTGCCCAGAGTCCGCATTTTCAACTTCCAGATATCATGCATCTGGTCAGATAAGATTTCCTGACTGTCCTCACTATCGGTAACTACCCATGATTTTGAATCCAATTCTTGCTGTAGTTGCTGATGTTCCCATCCAGAATAACCTAGAAAAAACTTGATGTCTTCCGTTCTTATTTTGTTTTGGTTGATCAATTTGCTAACGGTATGAAAATCGCCTCCCCAGTAAATTCCGTTCTCAATCAAGTGTGATTCTGGAATAAGCTCTGGAATCCTGTGTAAAAAGTATAGATTGTCCTTGCTTACTGGACCACCTTCATAAACTTCAAATTCCTGATGGATTTCAGGAACCAATTGGTTGAGGCTATAATCAAGGGGTTTGTTGATAATAAAACCGACAATGCCATCTTCATTGAACTCGGTCAATAATACTACTGACCGGGAGAAAGAGGCATCTCCAATTATGCTAGGTTCACTAACCAATAATTTACCACGCTCTGGAATGAGTGTCTTCATAATCACTATTCAAGTTTTAAACTTACAGAATAATCTAATTGGATTAACATGAAATTTGGTTTTTTTGATGTCTAGTTGTTTTTTTTTCACAAAAAAAACCCGTCTCCAATGGAAACGGGTTAGATCTTAAGAGGTAGTGTAATTAGTTTACAGCTTTCTGTAAGTCACTTCCTGCTTTGAATTTCACTACTTTTTTAGCAGCGATCTTGATAGTTTTACCAGTCTGTGGATTTCTTCCCTCACGTGCAGCTCTTTTAGAAACTGAGAAAGATCCGAAACCTACTAGAGATACACGATCACCTTTTTTTAGGGATTTTTCCACGTTACCTAGGAAAGATTCCAATGCTTTTTTTGCAGCTGCTTTTGAAATGCCAGCAGCTTCTGCCATTCCTTCGATTAAATCTGTTTTGTTCATAATAGAATTTAAATTAATGTTGGTTAAACTAAAACGTGAAACAAATTTATACGGATTCTGCTAGCACGCAAGGAATAGAGCGAAAAATGAGAAAAAATGTTTATAACCTTGAACAATTGTTAATAAATATCCGACTATCGAATCAATTTGTCGCTAACCCTCGCCAAATCTAGCGTTGGTGGCAAATTGAAATCCATTGAGTAGGTCTGACGCTTTCATTCGCTTTTTGTTGGGTAGTTGTAGTTCTAGGATTTCAACAAGATCATTTTTACAGGCTACTTTTATGGTTCCATTTTCCACCACAATGCTTCCAGCCTTCATTTTGTGTGATCGACGTACAATTTTTGTTTCATATACCTTCACGGTCATCAAATCTCCATCATTTTGCAACGTGGCTTTTGCTATGGGAAAAGGGTACAGACCACGCACAAGTGCATCTACATCTCCGGCACTTTGATTGAAGTCAATAGCAGTATTATCGTTGTTAAGCTTCGGCGCGTCTTTCAAATCAACAGCTTCATTTTGAATATTAGTGGTTACGCTTCCGCTGGATATGTCATTCACAGTTTTGAGGGTCAAGTTTGCGCCAAGGTTCATGAGCTTACCGTACAAACTCCCAACGGTTTCATCGATAGCAATAGCGCATTTTACTTGATCGATGATTGCTCCCGTGTCAATCCTTTCATCAATAAAGAAGGTTGTCACTCCTGTTGTTTTTTCCCTGTTTATGATTGCCCAGTTGATAGGTGCTGCACCACGGTATTGGGGTAGCAGACTAGCATGAAGATTAAATGTTCCCTTTGATGGCATTGACCAGACCTCTCTAGGCAACATTCTAAAGGCAACAACCACCTGAACGTCTGCTTTCAAAGCGGCTAGTTCTTCATGAAATTCTGTAGATTTTAAATTTGTGGGCTGTAGAAGACGTAGATTATTTTTTATGGCAAATGTCTTGACATGACTTTCCTGTAACTGGCGCCCACGTCCAGCAGGCTTATCTGGCGCGGTTACCACACCGACGATCTCATGATCAGATTCCAACAATTTTTGTAGGATGGTTGTTGCAAATTCTGGTGTGCCGTAGAATACTATTTTCAATGGTTTATTCATTCCTTAGGTATTTATTATCTTTTGTAATCGTCAATTTACGACGTTCAAGTAAGTGTCTTAATAGCGTTATTAATCCATTTTGGTCAGTGGACGTCTTACGTTTGATCTCTTCAAAACTTAATGGTTTTGCTAATATCTTTAAAAGTAAGGATTCATCAATCGTATTTGATCGTGGTATTTTAGGATTGCACACCGTACATTTTCCACATGGCGGGAGTGCAGGTTCGCCAAAGTATTTTAGAATATAATTCTGGATGCATTCGGTTCGATTTTGTACCAATTGCATCATGGAATTTAGTTTATCATTTTTCACCTTGTTCTGGGCCTCTAGTTGCCTACCGAAATTATTGATCGTCTTATCATCCTCTCGAGGCACCAGAAAAGTTACCTGAGTGTCTGCCGTACTCAACTGTGCTTCAATCAATTCTTGAGCGGCCATTTTTTCTAGTATTTCCAGCACCTTATTCTCGCTGGTACTGCTACGTAAGGCAATCAATCCTATGTTGATGGAAATCTCTTGGTGTTGACTACTGCCGTATGTGCGCATGACCGCCTGAAGAATGGAGCTGGCGACAGTGTCATTTTTTGCAAAGTGAAGGATGGCTTTTCCGCTTTCGCGAAAGCGGACTTTTGTTCTACCACTACCTTCCTGTACTATAATTAGTACACAAAATCTTTCCAACGCTTGCAATGCATTGTAACAGGCCAAACCGTTAAAATCATATACCCGGCAGAAATGGGCAAAAGAGAAGCGATGCGTGGCATCCACACCCTCATTCTTTGCAATCTGTAGATAATTATTGAGTTTGCGGTAGACCAATTTCAAAAAAACCACAGTAGGTAGACTTTTTATAAATTGGTTGTGCGCGTGGTTCAAGTCATTGATGTTATAAATAAATTGAGCAATGCTGCGTTTTCCATCACGGCCCGCGCGACCTGTTTCTTGGTAATAACTTTCTATACTATCTGGCAACTGCAGGTGAACAATGCTGCGCACATCTGGCTTATCGATCCCCATCCCAAAGGCGTTAGTGGCCACCATCACGCTACTGCTATTATCCATCCACCCATTCATGGCACGATCGCGCATTTTGTTATCTAAACCGCCGTGGTAAAAACCTGAAGTAATACCATTTTGTTCAAGTAAACCGGCATATTCAATACAGTTTTTGCGGCTGCGCACATAGGCGATAGAGGATAGCGGTTTTTTTCTATAAAAGGTTACTGCTGCCTTTCTTTTATCTGGAGTTTCAAGTATACGATAGGTGATATTATCGCGCTTAAAACTGTTCTTAAATATTTTTGCCGCTGGTATCTCTAGGTTATCGATGATGTCCTGCTGCACCTGGACTGTTGCAGTTGCCGTTAGCGCAATTAGTGGCGTACCAGGCAACAATTCCTTAATAAGGTGTATTTCCCTGTAAGCTGGTCTAAAATCATGTCCCCACTCGCTTATACAGTGCGCCTCGTCAACCGCGATTAGATTGACGGTCATTTTAGTTAGTCTTTCCTGTACTAATGGTTGAAGCAATCGTTCCGGACTCAGGTATAAGAATTTATAGTTCCCAAAGACGGCATTATCCAAAACATCGTCCAGCTCTCTGTAATTAATGGAGCCCGTCAGACCGATTGCCTTGATGCCTAGCTTTGAAAGGCGGTTCACCTGATCTTTTATGAGCGCTACAAGCGGTGATACCACAATGCAGATTCCATGCATTTGCAACCCAGGAATTTGATAGCATAATGATTTCCCGCCACCTGTAGGTAGTAATGCTAGCGTATCATTGCCTTGAAGCACATTGCTGATGATATCCTCCTGCATGGGTAAGAAATCGTCATATCCATAGATCTTGCGCAATAAGTTTCTAGCTTCATCAATCAAACTGCTGATTTTTAAGAAGGTAATCGAGTCTACTTTCAACAGGTAATTTAGGAACATTGTTAATCACATAATCCTGCGACTGATAAAAATCAATTAGAATTTGACCTAGGTGTATGGCTTGTTCAATGGATTCATAACGCTCATTGTCGCTCTCATAAATTTCCTTCCATGGTGGAAGAAAAAAAACCTGATCGTACCTGTGATTTTTACAGGCATCTAGATAACTATCTGGTATTGGATCGCCAGTGAATTTGTGATAGGCGGGAACATCGGGAATACCACGATCATAGAAGTTGATACCAACTACGGCCTGTTCAAATTGCAGAATCCTGCGCTCTAATAATTCATTGCTAAACGTCAATGGGTCTTCAAGAAATAACTGTTCGATCCCCTCTTTTCTGGCCTTTAAGGTAATCTCTCGAGATATTTCATGGTGAACCTTTAAACCCTTTGATTCTATTGCTTTGATCAATGTAGTCTTTCCAGAACCTGGGCCACCTATCAGCAGTATTCTTTTTGCAGTATTCATTACTACAAATTAACTAAATATGCGACTAGTGCAGCCGCCATGCGATGATTATATTTGCACAAGTTATTCCTAGTATATGAACGATCCCAAATCTGAAGAATTTTACGAAAAACTAAAGCTACAACTTGCAGATACCAGCCTGTGGCCTTCTAAGTACCTTTATAAATTCATTGTTCCCTCACATCAGGAAAAAATTGTTGAAATAGAAAATATCTTTGACAATATAGGAGCAGTAATTACAACCAAAGAGTCCAGTAAGGGAAAATATACCAGTATTTCCATTCTAGTAAACATGAAGAATCCTGATGCCGTTATCTCAAAATACCAGGAGGTAGCAGTTGTAGAGGGTGTAATTTCCCTATAGCCCTTTTTTGTATATTACAATTAATTTTAAACAGATTTCGCAGTTTTTGTTTATTTTGCAACACTTCACATTAAGAACTACATTTCATTTTGATATCATCATTAGAGTACAATACAGAGCGTAATCAGCTCAACATTGCTGAATATGGTCGGCACATACAGAAGCTCATTGAGCACTGCAAAACCCTAGAGTCTAAAGAAGAGCGCAACCGCATGGCTAATGCCATCATAGGCGTTATGGGTAATTTGAACCCGCATTTAAGGGACGTTGCAGATTTCCAACACAAGTTATGGGATCAGTTTTTTGTCATTGCAGACTTTGACCTGGACGTTGATTCTCCATATCCCTTGCCTAACAAGGAAGATCTAGAAGCCCATCCACCGCGCATGTCTTATCCACAGAAGCGCCCACGGTACCGCTTTTATGGCAACAATATCAAGAGCATGATTGATGTTGCGACGTCATGGGAAAAAGGAGAGAAGCGCGAGGCACTTACGTTTATTATTGCTAACCATATGAAAAAATCCTTCCTTAACTGGAACAAGGATTCCGTGGATGATTCAGTGATCTTCAAGCATTTGGTAGAACTTAGCGATGGACAGATAAATCTTGCGGCAAAAGATGAAGATTTGCTGGAGTCTAAGGATTTAATATACCGCAATACCAGTACAAAACGCGACAATACCAAAAACAACAACAACCGCAACAGACCTAAAAAGGGCGGCCGAAACAACAACAACAACAACAACAATAGACGTCGTCGCAATTAGACATGTCTAGGCATAAAGAAAGAGAGACAATCTTGTGGTTGTCTCTTTTTTGTTGGATATATTTCGCTTTCGCGAAAGCGAACTCAATTTTAAATTCTGTTCATGTTCATTAATTGTGGATACTTCTGTCCCGAAGCTTGTCTCGATTGAGCGCAGAATCTTATTTTTAAAAATCATTACCTAACTACAACCATGGGAACATTCATTATAGAAGGCGGTCACGCACTCAAAGGAGATATTCAACCGCAAGGCGCTAAAAATGAAGCGCTTCAAATACTTTGTGCAGTCTTACTCACAGCAGATTCAGTTACAATCAATAACGTTCCAGACATTATTGATGTCAACAAACTGATTGATTTGCTGAGTCATCTGGACGTGAAAATCACCAAAAACAACCCAAGCTCCTATACTTTCCAGGCAGATAATATTGACCTTGATTTCTTACAGTCAGAAGATTATAAAATTCTAGGGCGTGGTTTGAGAGGTTCCATAATGTTGGTTGGGCCGCTGTTGGCACGTTTTGGCAAGGGATATATTCCACGACCTGGTGGGGATAAGATAGGTCGCCGTCGACTTGATACCCATTTTGAGGGTTTTATAAAGTTGGGAGCAAAATTCCGTTACAATCGGGAGGAATATTTTTATGGTGTAGAGGCAGATGAACTTACGGGTGCCCACATGTTGCTCGATGAGGCATCTGTAACAGGAACTGCAAACATCGTTATGGCAGCTGTCATGGCAAAGGGAACCACTACAATTTACAATGCAGCTTGTGAACCCTACTTGCAGCAGTTGTGCAAAATGCTGGTGCGCATGGGTGCCAAAATCCAAGGCATAGGCTCCAACTTACTAACCATTGAGGGAGTAGAAAAGCTGGGCGGGACTGAGCACCGCATTCTTCCAGATATGGTTGAAATAGGCAGTTGGATAGGTCTTGCTGCTATGACCAAAAGTGAAATCACCATCAAGGATGTTGCCTATGACGAGCTAGGTTTAATTCCCTCCACATTTAGAAAATTGGGAATTACCATCGAACGTCGTGGGGATGATATCTACATACCTGCTCATACAGATGGTTATGAGATCCAGAATTATATTGATGGATCCATCCTCACCATATCAGATGCTCCCTGGCCAGGCTTTACGCCAGATTTGTTGAGTATCGTACTCGTAGTTGCAACACAAGCACGCGGTAGTGTGCTAATTCATCAAAAAATGTTTGAAAGCCGTCTCTTTTTTGTTGACAAATTGATCGACATGGGCGCTAAAATAATTCTTTGTGATCCACATCGTGCCAGCGTGATAGGCCATGATTTCCAGTCTAGTCTTAAGGCAACGACCATGACGTCTCCAGACATACGTGCGGGAATTTCTCTGTTGATAGCAGCGTTGAGTGCTACTGGTACAAGCACGATCCATAATATCGAGCAGATTGACCGTGGCTACCAGAATATTGACGGTCGTTTGAAACGCATTGGTGCGCGTATACAGCGAGTGAATTAATTGATTGTGGGATATTTCGCTTTCGCGAAAGCGAAATGAATCACTCGCCCAGTGCAACTATCCTCATTTTAATCCGTCTGAAAAGCTAATTCATGCCTCAAAAAAAATTGGGCAAGGATTTTGCTACATTTAAGGTATGAAAAATGGATTGCTCATTGTCGCTTTTTTTGCTGTCGCTTTTGCTACGGCTCAGGAAACACCGCGCTCATCTACTGTCAAGGTAAATCCTGTGGCCAAGGAAGTGCCGGAAGAAGGCGGTTCTCTTCTTTTCCCTAAAAGAGAAAAGGAAATCACGCCATTTTTTTCAAGAACTAGCGAGAAGCCTGCCGTAAGTATGAGAACCGATAGTGATCTTTTAGATCCAGGCGTTCAATTTAAACAGCAAAAATTTACACGCGATAATGGCAATGCAATTGGCTTTAGAAGTGATACTTTTTTAGGAGAGATTCACACTGGAGAAAATAAGCTGGAAATGGTTTGTCGTGATCACCAGTATGAAGATGGTGATCTAGTCAGAGTTTGGTTGGATGGTAAAGTGATTGTTGACCAGATCTATTTGCGCAACGTATTTCAAGGTTTTACCATCAACTTGAAACAAGGATTCAATAAATTAGAAATTGAAGCGCTCAACCAAGGCTCTTCAGGCCCAAATACTGCAGAATTTAAAGTGATGAATCCCAAGGGTGAAATCGTATCCCAAAATATTTGGAATCTAGCCTCTGGAGTAAAAGCAACAATGGTAGTGATTAAGAGTTAACTTCTATAAGTTGCTCCTCATTTAATTCTATTACCTCTCCAGATTCTAACCCTATATAGTCAAATTTTGCAATTCGTGCGCGTACTAACCTTAATGTGGGAAATCCTACTGCACTGGTCATTTTACGCACCTGCCTAAATTTCCCTTCATTTAAAATTATTGATAACCAACTGGTAGGTCCATGTCGATCATCCCTAATCTTTTGTTGTGTAGGAGGTAGGTTTGGTGAGTCATTTAGTTGGTTAACCACACAAGATCGTGTTTTATATATAGCTCCATTAACGGTAATTTCTACACCGTTTCTTAATTGATGTAAAGCGGTGTCATCAATTGAGCCATCAACTTGAGCATAATATTCTTTATCAAATTCAACCGAATTGTTTACTCTATAGCTCAACTGGCCATTTGTGGTAATTAACAACAGTCCCTCACTAGCTTCATCTAGCCTACCGATTGCCATCGCCTCTGGAGGAAAATCGTATAGCTCTCCTAAAAACCGTTTATTTTTTTGGTGCCTATCATTTGAGATAAATTGACTCACCATTTTATATGGCTTGTAAATCAAGAAATGCCGGTGGGCCATAGTATAATTTTGAATGCGTTTTTTGATATCCGAATCGGTCACAACTGTCTAAAATAGAAACTCAAATGTTTAATCAATTTGGAAAAAGAAACGCCCTGCAAATTAATGCAGAGCGTTTCTTTCTTTTGACTAGACCAATTTATTAATCTAGATGATAAATTTCTCTAATATCATCCAGAATCTTTTTAAAGTCAATCTTCAAGTCTATTAGTTTACCGCTGGCTAAGTCAAATACCCATCCATGAACAGTAATATATATTTATCTAATAGCAATTAGTAAATCGCTAGTAATTAGAAAATTAATACATTGTTCTTGAACATTAAGTTCAATTAATCTTTTATAGCGTGCCTCTTCGTCTTTGATAGCATTAAGCTCGGTCTTGTGCATGCGATACACATCTCTAATATTTCTCAAATAGGGATTTAGGATTCCCAAATCTTGGGATTGCATTGCAGCTTTTACACCACCACAACCATAATGCCCACATACTACGACATGATCAACTTTCAAGTGAGTAACAGCATAGTTGATAACACCCATGGCCGTCAAATCGAGATTTGAAGCCATGTTAGCAATGTTTCTATGAACAAAAACTTCTCCCGGTCCTAGACCCATGATTTCTTCTGCTGTTGCTCTACTGTCAGAACAACCAATATAAAGAATATCAGGATCTTGTCCAGAAGCTAATTTATCGAAGTAAGTTTTATCGTCATTCAATTTTGATTGAACCCACTGCTTATTGTTTTCAAATATTTGATCTATGTTTTTCATAATTGGATGTAGCTATTAGTTCGTTACAAAATACGATTTATGTAAAGTTCCAAAAAACGCATGTGGAAAAATTTGTGAAATTGGATTCAATCGGATTTACTAGCTCGAGATTGTTTACATATATATTTTCAACATTCTCAATTTTTTAAGAAGTCAAGGATGGCTTTATTAAGTTTCTCGGTATGCGTTAAAAACAGGCCGTGTGGGGCATTCTCAATCATTATTATCTCAGAATCTTTTACAAGCTTGTGTCCACTTTTAGAGGTAGGTTCAGACGGCACAACCTCATCTGCATCTCCGTGAATGAATAAGGTCGGTACGTCAATCTTTTTAATTCCCTCCCGTAAATCGGTTTTTCCAAACGCATCGATACAATCCAAGGTTCCCTTAGGCGACGCACTTACGGCTATATTGAAACTGTGATCAAGCATTCCTTGCGATATTTTATCGCCATTTTGATCATAATTGACAAATCCTTTTCCAAATTCTCTTAGGAATCCTGCTCTGTCTTTCTTCACATTGTCTTTCATGTCTTCAAAAACCTTCTCAGGAACTCCGATAGGATTATCGTCAGTTTTGAGCATGAATGGTGCGATGGAACTAATAAAGATGAGCTTATCCAGATTTCCAGTTCCAAACTTCTCTACATATTTGGCTAACTCGCCCCCTCCCATGGAAAATCCGATAAGGGTTACTGCTTTTAAATCTAATTTTTTAATCAAGTCGTAAAGATCTTCCGCCATCTTGTCGTAAGAGTATCCAGTATACGGTCTAGAGGACTTTCCAAAACCACGACGGTCATAGGTGATCACCCGATAGCCTGCATCTATCAAGGTAGGGATTTGGTACTCCCACATATCGCCGCTAAGCGGCCAGCCGTGAACCAAAACTATAGGTTTACCTATTCCGTGATCTTCGTAGTATATAGAGACGTTGTCGTCGTTGCTAGCAGTGTTTTTTTCTAGATATGGCATGTTATCGATTATAATTGTTGCTTAAAAATAATGATGTCGTTTATAAATTATTTCAAAGCTTTGTGAATTTTTAAATTCTTGAGACGAAAAAACCCTTCAAGAAATCTTGAAGGGTTGTAGTGAAATGAGTAAAAGTTAGAGGTCAACGCTTCCCTTGCCTTCTCTGATTAGGATTGGTTCATCTGTGGTAAGATCGATTACAGTTGATCCTATATTACCACCAGCGCCGCCATCGATTACAAAATCAACCAGCTTATCCCATTTTTCATGAATCAAACTTGGATCTGTAGTATATTCCAGCACCTCATCATCGTCCTTAATGGAGGTGGAAATGATTGGATTACCTAATTCTCTGACTAGGCCTACTGCGATCGCATTATCTGGAACCCGTATACCCACTGTCTTTTTCTTTTTAAAAATACCAGGAAGGTTGTTATTACCAGGCAACACAAATGTATAAGGACCAGGCAAATTACGTTTCAACAATTTGAATGTCGCCGAATCTAACTGTGCCGTATAATCACTCAAATTGCTTAGGTCTTCACAGATAAAGGAGAAATTTGCCTTATCTGACTTTACTCCCTTGATGCGAGCAATTTTCTCAATTGCCTCCTTGTTTGTAATGTCACAACCTAGACCATAAACGGTATCGGTAGGATAGATAACCAAAGCTCCGTCGCGCATCGCTTTGGCAATACGGCGCAATTGCTTTTGATCTGTTTTTTCCTCGTATAGTTTGATAAGTTCTGCCATAATTAAAATCGCTTTAAAATGAAATCAAGCGGAATAAATAACACGCCTGAAATAAGAATAAATATCGTGATTTTTATCCAAAGTGGAAAAACAGTTTCCGGTTCCGCAGGAACACGTTCAAAAACACGTTTCCCATCCCGACGTACTTTAATTGCCATCCTATCAGGATGGTCTGCAAATTGCTGGTATCCAAAAATGAACACTCCAACAATTATTGCTACGGTGAAGAAATCTGCCATATTACTGGAAACCAATAAACTAATCATAAGTGCAAGATTAAATTAATCGGCGCGTTCCACTTCACTCTCCAGTTTCAACACCGCGCCGCCGTCTTCCTGTTTAATGTACAATGCCTTATTGCCTTCCTCGCCATCCCTGGTAACCTCATTGCCTTCAATGGTTCGGGTAACTTTTTTGGTAAATGTAGACTGCACCTTGCCTTCTGCAGTGCCGTTACCCCATTTCCATTTGACTTTGGTTCCTTCCTTGATCATGACTTTTTATTTTAAAGATAGGAGAAGTTCGCTTTCGCGAAAGCGAAATAACATCAACTTAACCTTTTGAAATTATTATTGATGCCCACACCATCATCTGGCTCAATCGATTGCTAGATCCACTTCAAAACTTTTTTAACTAACGAGATGCGCTTGTCATAAGGCGGGTACTTTACAGGCAGATCTAACCAGGTACCGCGGTGAACAACGCTTTTGTAATGGCTGAATGTCTCAAATGTTTTCTGACCGTGATAGCTACCTATACCGCTAGTTCCCACACCGCCAAAAGGTAAATTCTCGTTAAGAAATTGCACCATGCTGTCATTAACAACGCCGCCACCAAATGAAAATCTATGTATGAACCACTGGGCAAAAGAGGTATCGCTGGTGTAAACGTAGGCTCCCAAAGGCTTTTCATAACTCTCTATCCATCGTTCAAGATCCACTTTGGAGGAATAACTAATGATGGGAAGGATAGGGCCAAAGATTTCATCCTTCATCACCTTGCTATCACGGGATGGCTCGTCCAGAAGGGTAGGAGCGATATAAAGGTCGGACTTATCGCTGTTTCCACCGTGTATAATAGTAGCATCTGCTATCATTTCCATTAATCCCTCGAAATGCTCTTGTCTAATTACACGAGGATAGTCGGTACATTCTTGAGGATTCTGACTGAAAAATTCTAGTATATCCTTTTTCAAAAGTGTCACCAATTTATCCTTGACTGATTCATGCACCAATAAGTAATCCGGAGCGATACACGTTTGTCCTGAATTCAAGAATTTTGCCCACACGATGCGTTTTGAACAAACCGCAAGATTTGTACTTTCATGCACTACGGCTGGATTTTTCCCGCCAAGCTCTAGCGTTACTGGTGTAAGGTGCTTTGCGGCTGCTGCATAAATTTTTTGTCCCACTCCAGGACTTCCCGTGAAAAAAATGTAATCCCATTTGAGCGATGTTAGCTCCTGCGCAATCTCGCCATCGCCCAACACCAAATTTACATGGCCAGGTTCAAAACTTTCTTCGCAAATTTTTTTGAGTAAATCACTGGTTGCCTTGGAAAACTCACTGGGCTTTAAAGTAACTGTGTTCCCTGCGGCAATTGCGCCTATCAATGGAGCGAGTGCAAGTTGGAATGGGTAATACCAGGGTGACACAATCAGTACGTTACCGTATGGTTCTGGATATCTTCTTGCCTTAGAGGGATAATTAAGCAGTGTAGCTCTTACTTTTTTAGCAGCAGCCCACTTTCTAGTGTTTTTTATATACGTATCGAGTTCGCCTACAACCACCTGATATTCTGTAACAAATGCCTCAAACTCGCTTTTACGCAAATCGGCTTTTAAGGCAGCATATACTTCTTTTTCATCTCTTAGAAGAACCGCTCTCAGCTTTTTGAGTGCCGTTATTCTATAGTCTAAATTGAATGTTATTCTAGACCAGAAAAATTCTTGTTGCTTTTGATGTACTTGGGATGGTGTCATAAGTTTTTATCTATCGCTTTCCAGATGGGATCATGCATGGGCAATGGCGCTGTGATCTGCACCAATTCCTTTTTTACTGGATGTACGAAAGATAAGAATCTTGCATGTAAATGAATGCTAGCATCCTTATTACTGCGGCGGGCGCCATATTTAAGGTCGCCTTTTATGATATAGCCTATTTTACTAAGTTGGGATCGTATTTGGTGGTGGCGTCCCGTTTCCAATTTTATTTCCAACAGGCTGTAGTTATCTAATCGTTCCAATAGCTGGTAGTGAAGGACTGCCTTTTTGGAATTGGGAACTTCATGATCGTGGGCATAGCTCTTATTCTGCTTGGGATAGCGCACTAGAAAATGAGTAAGTGTTTGTCTATCCTCTTGCACGTGACCTTCCACAACAGCCCAATAGATTTTTTCGGTTTCATGCTCTGCAAACAGTTTGTTCATGCGAGGCAAGGCTTTAGAAGTTCTAGCAAAAATTACTGCGCCTGAAGTTGGTCTATCCAGCCTGTGTGTAACCCCTAGATAAACTGCTCCGGGTTTGTCATATTTAACCGCGATATAGTCCTTGATCAAATCTGGTAGGATGGTGTCGCCCGTTTTATCTCCCTGTACGAGGTCGCCGGAATGTTTATTAACGGCAATTAAATGGTTGTCCTCAAAAAGAACCCTGGATGGATCAAGTTTGCCCATTACAGATCTTTCTTGTAGGTGCGGCGGCGTTTGTGTAGGATAGGATCAAAATCTTTCCACAAGACCTGCACGGCGGTATTGTCTGCCAACTCTGGATTTGTTTCACAAGTCTTGATTCCATAGTTCATGAAGTTCTGTGTGATATTACGGAACAACATTGCAGTTAAACCTTTGCCCTGTAGCTTTGGTTGTATGCCTATCAGGTAAAATCCTGCGTGGGTGTTTTTAGTTTTTGCACGAAGGATATGTAAAAAACCGAAGGGGAATAATTTTCCGTTTGCCTTTTGAAGGGCTTTAGAAAATGAAGGCATCGATACCGCAAAAGCAACCAATTTCCCATCAGTATCCACGATGCATTCTACAAAATCTGGATTGAGAATAGGTAGGTATTTCTTGCGATACGTTTCTATTTGATGTTGTTGTATGGGCACAAAGGTGCTTAAAGTAGCATAGGTCTGATTAAGCAATTCAAACATTGCGTCTATGTAAGGCTCGACTTCCTTTATTTTGTTGAATTTCAATTGTGTAAGACCATAACGTTGACCCACTAGATCTGCAAACTTGTTGAAACGCTCTGGTATAGGGTTAGGAGGGATAAATTTAAATTCTACCCACTCTGCCGCTTTTTCAAATCCCAATTTTTCCATATGGGTTTTGTAATAGGGATGATTGTACCAGGTGATCATTGTAGCGACTTCATTAAAACCCTCGATCAACATTCCCGCCTTATCCATCAAGGAAAAACCAACCGGGCCTTCCATGTATTCCAATTCTTTTTCCTTACCGATTTTTGAAACCTCGGCGAGCAAGGCCTTTGTGACCTCAATGTCATCGACCATATCTAGCCACCCATATCGCATTTTTGATTTTTTCTGCTCGCTGATTTCTACATAATTGATAAGTGCAGCGACTCTTCCCACGATTTTGCTTTCGCGAAAAGCGAGAAACAACCAACAATCTGCATTCTTGAAGACTTTATTCTTATCTGGGTCAAAATTTGCCATCTCATCATTTATGATGGGCGGGACAAAATAAGGGTTGCCCTTGTAAAGCTCTATAGGGAACTTGACGAAGCGCTTGATATCTGCGGTACTTGTAATTTGCTTAATGGTAATGCTCATGCGGGAAGGGCTGGTCAATTATTGCTGTACTTCTGGATCTTTATGAAAATCCAAGCGATAACTCATACCTAGATTTACCTGATATAAACTGGGTGTGTCCTTAAAATTGACCGCAGCACTTGCATCCAGTTGCCATTGACGGTTAATCAAATATGCTACACCACCACGGGCTAGATCATCACTATAAAAATCAGAAATAAAGGTCTGGAACTCGCCGAAAATCGCCCAGCGATTATTGAGGCTATGCGTCATGGTAAAGATTCCCTCATAACTGGGAAGGTCTGTCGTTACACGATCGCCTACAAAATTCATCACAAAAACCCACGGGCCAAAATTATGCTGGGTAATCAATTCCAGTCTGGGAGATATTTTTGACCCGGATTGTGGGATCAAAGGATTCTGAGCATCCAGATCTAAATTTGCTCCGGCAAATACAGAAACTGCTGGAACCAGATCCCTCCATTTGATACGACGGTTATCTTTGTAGCTATACAGGTTGATCTTGCGTTCCCCCCATTTTTTAATAGGGTCAAAAACTAAGTATTTTGCTCCCACGGTTGCTCGGGAGAAGTTGGAGAATGAACTTTCAACAGACCCAAAACCTTGATTTACCGTTTGATCCACACTGGCAAAGGTGGCAAAACCTACGATCTCTAATTGTTCTTTCCACACTCCAACACGTCCTTGCAGTGCAAGTCCAGTGACATCACGTTCATACAACAAAAGGCTATGATCTTCTTTTCTATAAAAAGCTGAAGCCTCAATTTGATAAACCCCAGTCCCAACAGAAAACGCACCTTGCGATTGTCCTGGATTGTTTGTATTGATAGTTTCAGTATACTGAGCAAAGCCTATCATCGGTAATCCCAAGATTACCACGCTACATATCGCAAACAGCTGATTAATTTTCATACTTTCAAATGTGAATCAAATTTAAGATTTATTAAAGAGTATGAACTTAGTGAGGCAGTAATTTTATCCCAAACAAATTTGTCTTGAAGTTATTACAAGCTATTCTAATTATTATTGGCATTTACCTAGCCATGCGTTTACTGCTCAAATATTATGGGAAGTCAATTCTACGTTGGGCTGGCAAAAAGGCAATGCAGCGGGTACAGAAACAATTTACCCAGCGGCCAGGAACTGGTCAGGAAAATACGGTAAGCGAGGGTGAAACGCAGGTTAGACAGAATCCACAGGCCACTGCCCAACCTAAGGGAAAAGCCAATAAAACTGTGGGAGAGTACGTCGACTATGAAGAAATTGATTAATTTCGATTTCAAACCATAGTGAATTCTAAATGCGCTTTTCCTTCAAAAAAATCGCACCACATCTCGTGGTGTTTCTTTTATTTATACTTGCATCACTAGCCTATTTCTACCCTGTTTTAAGCGGTAAGAAATTATATCAAAACGACATTGTTCAGTACAAAGGCAACGCCCGGCAATTGATCGAGGTTAGAGAAAACACGGGTGAGGAGATTTACTGGACAGATTCTGTTTTTGGTGGAATGCCTACCTATCAGTTAGGCGCTCGATATCAGTATGACTTTATAGACCAGTTGGATCGGGCAATCCGCTTTCTACCGCGTCCTGCAGATTACCTGTTTCTCTATTTTTTGAGCTTCTACGTTTTAATGATGGTGCTGCGCGTGGATTGGCGTCTGGGTTTATTGGGAGCCTTGGCATTCGGATTTTCCACATATCTGGTTATCATTCTGGGTGTAGGTCACAATGCGAAAGCTCATGCCATAGCTTACTTTCCGCTTGTTTTGAGCGGCTTAATTCTCATATTTCAGCGCAAATATCTCTGGGGTGGTATATTAACAGCAGTCGCCATGGCGCTGGAATTACAGGCAAACCATCCACAGATGACCTACTATTTGGGATTTGCCTGCGTAATTCTGGGAGTAGCCTATCTTATAGATGCGATAAGGCGAAATATTTTGCCGCATTACTTTAAGGCAGTTGGGATCATGGTTGTTGCTGTCATAATCGCACTGGGTACAAATGCAGGCAATTTGCTGGCCACACAGGAATACAGCAAGGAAAGTACCCGTGGCCCTTCAGAGATTTCTATTAACGCTCAAGGCGAAAGCATGCCCTCCACAAATGGTTTAACATACGATTACATCACGCAATACAGCTACGGTATTGCAGAAAGCTGGAACCTAATTATCCCACGATTTGCGGGAGGTGGCAGCGGTGCCAAACTGAGCGAAGATTCAAACGCTGTTGCTTTTGTTACTGAAAGGTATGGAATGCCAGCATCTGAAGCAGTTGATCAATTGAATGGCATGCTGTACTGGGGAGCACAACCCATTGTGGAAGCGCCTGCTTATATCGGTATTTCAATTTTCTTTCTAGCGGTGCTTGCTTGTTTCCTCATCCGCGGTAGACTCAAATGGTGGACTATTGGCGCTGCGGTTCTAGCCTTGTTGTTGTCCTATGGTAAAAATTTGGAGTTCCTGACCAACTTCTTTATAGATTATGTGCCACTGTACGCCAAATTCAGAGCAATAACCTCCATTCAGGTAATCATTGAACTATGTGTTCCGATCCTAGCAGTTGTTGGTTTGTACCAATTCTTCAACAAGGCCCAAGATCAGGAAACAAAAATAAAAGCACTCAAATTCGCAGGATTGGGACTTGGTGGGTTGATTTTAATTCTAGCGGTTTTAGGTAATGTATTTTTTGATTTCGCTGGAATATATGACAGTTCGTTTAGAGATAGCGAGCAATTGGGACCCAAGTTTGTGGATGCGCTGCGTCAGGATAGGTTTGAAGTAATGCGGGCAGACGCTTTCAGGTCATTATTATTTATTGGATTGATCGTGGCTGCACTTTGGCTTTATTTGAAATCAAAACTGTCCGAGAACCTTGTCATAACAGTCTTAATTATATTCATTCTCGTTGATCTTGTAGGCTTTGACCAGAATTACATCACCTACAAAGACACTCCAACGGAGCAAAGCAATTTTGTTTCTGCTCGGGATTATGATACTTCATTTTTACCGACTAGTGCAGACCGTGAAATCAATCAGGATGACAGTCATTACAGGGTTTATGATTTGCTACAAGATCCATTTAATTCTGGAAGAAGTCCTTATTTCCATAAATCGCTGGGTGGCTACCACGGTGCAAAGCCCAAACGAATTCAAGAGCTCACGGATTTTTACCTAAGAGAAGCTGACGGGAGTCTGGTCCAAGGCGTTACAGAGAGAAATAGGGAAATTCTCAACATGTGGAACGTGAAATATATCATTGCTTCAGACCCATCGGGAATACAGGCAATCGAGAACCCAGAAAATCTGGGAGCCGCTTGGTTTGTCAATCAAGTCAAAGTTGTGGCAGATGCTAATGAAGAGATAAAATCACTGGTTTACCTAAATGCAGATAGCTTAGCAATCATTCAAGAAGATCAAAAACAGTTCATCGGCTTACAAAATATTGTAGCTGATAGCAGCGCAACTATACAGTTAAAAAGTTCTGCGCCAGAAAGATTGGTGTATGAGTCAAACAATTTGCAATCAGGACTGGCCGTCTTTTCTGAAGCCTATTATCCACATGGTTGGATTGCAACTATTGACGGAAAAGTAGTGCCGATAGCAAAGGTCAATTACGCACTGCGTGGTTTAAATATTCCATCGGGAAAACATACCATCGAGTTTGTGTTTGAACCTGAGGTTGTGGCGACGGGCAATACCATCATGTTAGCAAGCAATATCCTTCTTGGTCTCGCTATTTTAGGCTCATTCGCATTCTGGATACTTAAAAAGCGCTAATTGAAAAAGACGCTGTTTATTGTTACTTATTACTGGCCACCGGCGGGTGGGCCGGGCGTGCAGCGCTGGTTGAAATTTGTCACGTATTTACCGCAAGATCTCTTTGATATTCATATTGTCATACCTGAAAACCCGGATTACCCAAGTATAGACGATACCCTTCAAGCTAATTTGCCCAACCACTTTCGGATCATAAAAGTGCCTATTAAAGAACCCACGCGATGGATTAAACGCATTTTTGGAGCTAAAACTAAACAGCTGCAAAAAGGTTTTATAGAGAAGAAACCTGGGTATTTGGAGCGTTTTCTGCTTTGGATACGCGGGAATTATTTCATTCCAGACGCCCGTGTTTCATGGGTAAATCAGGTGGTCAAAAAGTTAAAGAATGATTCCGCTTTCGCGAAAGCGGAAACCCTCATCACCACGGGACCACCACATTCAGTACATCTCATCGGGTTATGGCTCAAGCAATCAAAATTCTCTGAATTGGAGTGGATCGCCGATTTCCGTGATCCGTGGACGACAATTGGATACCACAAATCACTTAATTTAACCAAATCGTCTGCGGCAGAACACCTGCGACTGGAAAATGAGGTTCTTACCAAGGCCGACATAATAATCGTGACCAGTCCATCTACCAAAACCGAATTTGAAGCCAAAACACCAAAACCCATCACGGTTATTACCAATGGTTTTGATTTGAATACCAATACTACTGAGCAACCCAAAGGCAAATTTACCCTGAGCCATGTGGGAACCCTATTAGCAGATCGGGATCCGAAGATATTATGGAATACGCTGAGTGAACTTGTTAAAAATAATGCAGAATTTAGTTTTGACCTAGAAATACAGCTCGCTGGTAATGTCAGTGAAAGCGTCATTAATTCTATTGAGAATGCGGGACTAGAAAGACATGTCAAGCAATTAGGCTATTTAAATCATGAGCAGGCAGTAGATATAATGTTTACCTCACAGGCACTCTTACTCATTGAAATTGATCATCCAGATACCAGAGCCATAATTCCCGGCAAACTGTTCGAGTACCTTGCCAGTCGTAGACCCATCATCGCCTTAGGTCCAGCAAAATCTGATATAGAATCACTACTGGAATCCACTAATGCCGGTACATTTTTTACGTATGATGGCTTTAATCTGAAGGCTCATATTTTGAAATTACATAAAGCTTATAGAAATGGTCTGCTCACAGGTAATGATGGCGATGTATCTGACTATCACCGTAGGCAGTTGACAAATGAGTTGGTCAAACTTATCAAAGACTGATGGGAATCGTTATCAAACATAGCAGTTGGAATCTAGTAGTTACAGCCTTTGGTTTTCTGTTGGGAGCCATCAATGTTTTGGCTCTTGCCACCACTTATTTAGAAGATGATTACTACGGGTTGTGGAATTATATTTTAAGCACCTCGTTCTTGCTGTTTCCGCTCATGTCTTTTGGGTTACACAATACAATTGTGAAATACTACAGCTCATTCACCACTGACAGGGCGAGGGATAATTTTTTGACCCAAATGCTTTTCTGGCCATTTGTGGGCGCTATTCCTATTTTTGGGCTAGTCTATTTATTTTATGATGACTTACGGTTGCTTATATCGACAACCAACCAAATGGTGGGTGATTATTTGTGGCCTATCCTGTTGATTGCATTATTTCAAGCCTACTTTGAGATCTTTTATGCCTGGACTAAGGTGTATCTCAAAACGATAGGCGGGAATTTTTTGAAGGAAGTTTTTTATCGCGCAGCCGCTACGGTTACCCTGCTGCTCGTTGCTTTTGACTTGATTACCCAAGTGCAATTTATCTACAGTCTGATCCTTATTTACTTCCTGCGCATGCTGGTTATGGGAGTTATGGCATGGCGCACCTATGCACCTCGATTTGTCTTTTATAGGCTAGAAGCCGCACGTGAATTGATCTGGTATTCCCTTCTTATGGTTATCGCTGGAAGCGTTGGAACGGCATTGATCGATCTGGACAAGAATATGCTCAATCAATACGTGGATATAGCAAACTTAAGTTACTATGGCGTTGCCGTGTTCATTGCAACTGTTATTGCCGTTCCATCGCGAGGAATGGCACAAATAGTCCACCCGTTAACCGCTGGATATTTCAATGCTGGGAATATGGAAAAGGTAGAGTGGCTCTATAAACGCAGCTCACTCAACCTGACCATTATTTCTGGTTTATTACTGGTTTTGATTGTTTGTAATGTCAACGAATTTTATGAGCTCTTGCCCCCAGCATTTTCTGCCGCTATTCCAGTCGTTTTTTTAATATGTCTCGTCAAGTTCACAGAGAACTTACTTGGAAGCAACAATGCTATCTTATACAATACAAACCTCTATCAGTTTACGTTATGGTTAGGATTGGGACTTGCAGCAGTAGCGTGGTGTCTCAACGTCTGGCTGATTCCTCAGTATGGTTTGACCGGTGCTGCGGTGGCTACCTGTGTTTCTTATGTGGTTTACGCTTTCGCGAAAGCGTACTACGTACAAATCAAACTCAATATCCACCCATGGACCAGGCAAACATCTATCGCCATAATTTTGATCGCGGTGCTGATCGCTGTATTCTATTTCTGGGATTTTCAATGGAATGTATACGTCAACATAACTGCGAAGAGTGCGCTAATTACGTTGGTTTTTGCCATTAGCGTTTATGCACTAAAACTGTCAACAGAGATAAATACGGCTCTCGATCAATTTATGGACAAAATAAAACGCCTGCGCTAGGCAGGCGTTTTAAGTTCAAAATTTATCCTCTTCCCGAGCTTCTCCCACGACTGGAACTGGATCGCTCATTTGACTGGGATCGTTGTTGCGGTGCACTAGAACGCTGTTCACGTTGTGGAGCGGGTCGTGCTCTTTCTTGTGGCGCGGGCGCAGCAGTTTTAGCTGCACGTTGCGGCACCGGTGCTGAGCTTCTCACTTCTCGTTGAGGTGCTGCTGGTGCGCTAGCTCTTGGTTCCCGGGATTGCGGTACAACTGTGCGCTCATTAGCTCTACTTCGTGAATTGGAAGAACGATTACTCGATTCCGATCTCGGCTCATTCACCCGTGCTACTCTCTCAGAAGTTGTGTTGCTCACCGTAGGCCTTGTAGTATCTGGTTGATCAATACTATATCTTCTTGACGTTGGAGTCTGTGCTGCATTACCGCGATTAACGCTTGACTGTGAAGATCTACTACCAGTATTACTTCTGCTATTAACGGTGGTTTCTGACTGATTTACGCTCGTTGCGCGACCTAGATTGCCAACTGTTCTCGAATCATTAGTGTTATAGCTACGGTTATTGCTGCTGCGAACATTTGAAACAGTTCTACCGGTAGAATTAACATTGTTTTGTCTCTCAATCGTATTTCTACCAGCAGCGACGTTGTTACGATAGGCAAGTGCTTGATTTCCTGTGCTGGTCACACGACCACGGGAATCGCGACGACCGCGTTCATAACTATTGTAATTGAAATTATCTCCAGGGTGATAGAAATTTCTACGTGTTGAGTAGTTCACATAACAACCATTATAATAGCTAGGGCTATTCCAGTACGTCTGGTGATAGGTGTAGGAAAAGCGTATAGGATTATAATACTCGCGGTAGGGTGTGTTGTATACCACAACATGGTTCACCACAGGTACCGCGTAAAATCTATGCCATGGTTGATATACATAATAGCGGTTATAATTATTGATATAACCAGAATACCTGTAAATCACACCAGGTCGTCGATAGCTTACGTATAGATTACCAATGTTTCTTACATAACCATTGCGGTAATTGATATCAATATTACCCGCTTGTATGATGCGTCCATAGGAATCATAATATATAGGCGTATTTTCTATCTGAATTACAGCTCCGTACTGATCATACTGCACGTAAGGATCGTAATCAAACCCAGTATTATAGGAAATATTTACATTACCAAAATTTGCATTGCCATACAATTGAGGACCATTATCAAGGTAGTTAAAGTCAAACTGTCCATCAGGAAAGACGGCAAATTCAATCCCACCCTCTGTAAAGATAAAGCTGTTGCTGTAGCCGCGATTGCGATCATCGTCTGCAGTATTCTCTGCTTGGGAAATTCCTATACTTAGGAATAAGAAAACCAATAGGGTAGAGAGCTTTTTCATAATAGTTCGTATTAATAGCAAACGTCAGTGCCTGCCTAACTATAGAAACCAATCTACGTGCCAAAAACAAAT
>JBBSPH010000003.1:0-29965 GCA_038258985.1 Flavobacteriales bacterium | reverse complement strand
TACTCCTTGAGACAGTTACCTGTAGACGCTGTGCCTGATATTACAAACAATCAGGTGCAGGTCATTACTAACTCGCCCACGCTGGCGGCACAAGAGGTGGAACGCCTAATTACTTTTCACATCGAGATCACGATGGCGACCATCCCTGAAATTGAGGAGATTCGCTCTTTTTCAAGGTTTGGGTTGTCGGTGGTTACTATCGTTTTTGAAGAAGATGTGGATGTCTACTGGGCGCGACAGCAAGTCAACGAGCGCCTGGCCGAGGCACAATCTGAAATCCCTGAAGGCATCGGTAAACCCAGTATCGCTCCATTATCCACGGGATTGGGCGAGATTTACCAATACGTTATTGCAACAGAACCTGGCTATGAAGATCAATATGATGCCACAAAATTGCGAACCATTCAAGACTGGATCATCAAGCGTAAACTCTTGGGAACACCAGGCGTGGCAGATGTGAGCAGTTTTGGCGGTTATCTCAAACAATACGAGATTGCCATCAGACCTGAGCGTCTAAATACAATGAATATTTCCATTACGGACATTTTTGATGCGCTGCAAGCGAATAATCAAAACACTGGCGGTGCTTACATTGAAAAAAATGACAAGGCACTATTCATACGTAGTGAAGGTCTGGTTGGTAATCTCGAGGACATCGAGAATATTCTGGTCAAACAAACCGAATCTGGCAGTCCCATTTTAATACGCGATGTCGCCACGGTGCAGATAGGGAAAGCCATACGCTACGGCGCCACTACCCGAAACGGAGAAGGCGAAGTAGTTAGTGCCATCGTGATGATGCTCAAGGGCGCCAACTCTGCACAGGTAATTAAGGATGTAAAGGAAGAAATGGCAAATATCAGTAAAACCTTACCTGAAGGCGTCGTGATTGAGCCTTTTCTGGATCGTACCAAATTGGTGGATAATGCCATAAGCACGGTAACCACAAACCTTATCGAGGGCGCGCTCATCGTCATTTTTATCCTGCTATTACTGCTGGGCAACTGGCGTGCGGGCTTGATCACAGCATCAGTCATACCACTGGCGCTGCTGTTTGCGTTCAGTATGATGAACATCTTTGGCGTGTCGGCAAACTTGATGAGCCTGGGCGCGATTGATTTTGGACTCATCGTGGACGGCGCCGTGATTATTGTAGAAGCAACGCTGTTTCATTTGGGTGCTCTTACGCTTTCGCGAAAGCTAACTCAACAAGAAATGGATGCCGAAGTATTTAAATCAGCAAGTAAGATCAGGAATTCTGCGGCTTTTGGCGAGATTATTATACTCATAGTTTATCTGCCTATCCTAGCATTGGTAGGAACCGAAGGTAAAATGTTTGGCCCTATGGCGCAAACGGTAAGTTTTGCGATTCTTGGTGCTTTCCTGCTTTCCTTGACCTACGTGCCTATGATGTCGGCACTGGTATTAAGTAAAAAAGGCGGCCATAAAAAGAACATTTCCGACAAGATTATGGACTTTTTCTATAGCATCTATGAGCCCATCATTAAGTGGGCGATGCATACGAGAATCATTCTTGTAGGTGCAACCCTGGCGTTATTCGTCATTGCCTTTTTAGTATTCAGCAATCTGGGTGGCGAGTTTATACCGACATTGGAAGAAGGCGATTTTGCGGTGGAAACCCGAGTAATCACAGGAAGCTCGTTATCGAATACGATTAAAGCCACCACTAGGGCTGAAAAAATAATCCTCGATAATTTTCCAGAAGTAGAGCAGGTAGTTTCCAAAATAGGATCTGGAGAAATACCAACCGACCCAATGCCTGTTGAAGCTGCCGATTTGATGATTATCTTAAAAGATAAGTCAGAATGGACGACCGCATCCAATCGGGAAGACCTGGCCAACAAAATGGCCGAAGCGCTAGAAGTTATTCCAGGAGTAACCTTTGGGTTTCAACAGCCCATACAAATGCGTTTTAATGAGTTGATGACCGGCGTGCGTCAGGATGTTGCGATTAAGATTTATGGCGAGGACCTGGAGCAACTATCCAGTTATGCATCGCAAATAGGGAGACTCGCATCTACCGTTGATGGCGCTGTGGATATGTATGTAGAAGAAGTTACTGGAATCCCGCAAATTGTGGTGGATTATGACCGCAATCAGCTCGCTAAATATGGACTTTCTATAAGCGATGTGAATATGGCGATACAATCTGCCTTTGCTGGTGCGACTACGGGAACGGTGTATGAAGGAGAAAAACGTTTTGACATGGTGGTGCGATTGAGCGATACCAATAGATCCTCATTAACTGACGTGCAAAACCTTTATATCAATGGAACTAATGGAGAACAAGTTCCATTACATCAACTTGCAACGGTTTCTATCAAAAATGGTCCATACCAAATTCAGCGTGACGATACGCAACGTCGTATTATCGTTGCCTTTAACGTGCGTAATCGTGATGTAGAAAGTGTGGTTACAGAGGTAAGCCAGCGCATCGATGAACAAATCAATTTTGAACCAGGCTATACCGTGAGTTATGGCGGCCAGTTTGAAAATTTAGTGGAAGCTCGCGAGCGCCTGGCAATCGCAGTGCCACTGGCGTTATTACTCATATTCATATTATTGTACTTTACGTTTGGATCGCTCAAGCAAGGCGTCTTGATTTTTACGGCAATTCCGTTATCAGCTATTGGTGGTGTATTTGCCTTATGGATTCGGGATATGCCATTTAGTATTTCGGCTGGTGTTGGGTTTATTGCGCTCTTTGGTGTGGCGGTACTCAACGGTATTGTTTTGATAGCCGAATTTAACAGTCTCAAAAAAGAAGGTGTGGAAGATATTTTCCAGCGCATCTATATGGGAACAAAGTCTCGATTGCGGCCTGTAATTCTTACAGCAGCAGTTGCATCGCTAGGTTTTTTACCTATGGCGATTTCACAAACTTCAGGAGCCGAGGTACAGAGACCACTAGCAACGGTGGTCATCGGTGGATTGATCACAGCAACATTCTTAACGCTCGTGGTTTTGCCTATTCTATACTATTACTCAGAAAAGAAATTCAAAATGAAAAAGAATAAAATCACTGCCGTTTTGCTATTTCTTATGATGGGAACGGCATACCAGGCAAATGCCCAAACGGAACAAAAAGCCTATCAATCAGTGGATGAAGTTATTAAGGTAGCACTGAAAAATAACCCAAACTTTAAAGTGGCACAATTCCAAACAGAACGAGAACAAGCACTCAAAGGAACGAGTGTCAACTTGCCCAAAACAGACTTGGGCGTTGAGTATGGACAGACCAATAGCATTGCAGACAATGACACACGGTTCAGCATCAGCCAGACGTTTGAGTTTCCCACCGTATATTCCAGTCGAAGCAAACTAAATACTTCCAAAGTAACGGCAGCAGAGTTACGGCAAGTTGTTGTGAAAAATGATTTGGTAGCGCAGGTTAGCGCGACCTATTATCGGCTTTGGTTTTTGAAAAACAAGGAAACCGTATTAAAACGTCAGGATAGCATCTATTCCCGTTTTTCATACGCTGCCCAGCTGCGCTATGACAATGGAGAAAGCAATGCCCTGGAACTAGCCACCGCTAATGCAGAGCTTGCCGATATCAATATTATGGTGCAAGAAAACCAGGCTGCCATTGCCGAGGTTCAGTTCACGCTACAAAATCTAATGAATGTTGATGAAACGGTGGAGATTATTGTTCCAGAATTGGAAATGAAACCTGCTCTAGAAGTAAATACTATCGCTGATCCTGATGTGTCTGGAAACCCGCTGGTGGCGTATTACAATCAGCAGATCCAGGTAGCCGAAAATGAGCGTGAGGTGGCGTCTGCACAGCTGTTACCAGATATTACGCTGGGATATTTTAACCAATCCTTTATCGATGCTGGGAATACGGGAACCAATTATGACGCTGGAGATCGATTTACTGGCGTGCAGTTGGGATTGAGCATACCCTTATGGGCAAAGCCACACACGGCAAAAATCAAGGCAGCCACCATCCACAAACAGGAAAATGAGGCACGGTTGGAAGTTATTGAAAACCAAACCAAATCCCAATTGCAATCCTTGTTCACAAGGCTTCAAAAAGATTTGAAGAATATCGAAACCTATCGCGACAGCGGTTTGCCACAATCAGACGTGCTTTTTAAAACCGCACAACGCGGTTTTGAGGAAGGCGAGATAGGGTACATAGAATATGTTCAGGGACTTAATCGAGCCCTGACGATTCAGGTTACCTATTTGGAATTTTTAAACCAGTACAATCAAACACTCATTACCATTGAGCAACTCCTAAAAGATAATTAAATGAAAAATATAATTAACATCACAATAGCTGCTTTGCTGCTGCTTACCATAGGCTGCAAACAGGAATCAGAGCCAGCAATGGAAGAGGAATCCATGCAAAATGAGAATGTCGTAGAGCTTTCTGAAGCCCAGTTAAAAATGACTACCATTGAAGTGGGCAAGGCGCTAAAAAGAAACATCGGGAACGAGATTTCAGTCAATGGTATGATCGACGTGCCGCCGCAAGGCAACATATCGGTGACGGTTCCCTATGGAGGCTTTCTAAAATATACAGACATGTTGCCTGGTACTAAAATTAGGAAAGGCCAACTGGTTGCACGAGTAGAAAACCCAGATTTTATTGAGTTTCAAAAAGATTATCTAGAAGCTATTTCAAACAATGACTATTTAAAATCGGATTTCGATCGTCAAAAAATACTTAATGATGAACGCGTTTCATCCACTAAGGTTTTTGAAAAAGCAAAAAGCATGTACCTCAATAATCAAGCAACGATAAAGGCGTTAGAGAGCAAACTGCGTTTGATTGGCATCAACCCCAACAGCGTCAGGAATGGAACGATTTCTTCTACCGTAAACGTGTACTCGCCTATCGATGGTGTTGTGCGGGATGTTTATGTGAATACAGGAAAATATTTTGGAACGCAAGACGTCTTGATGGACATTACAGACGCGTCAGACCTTCACGTAGAACTCAATGTTTTTGAAGACGATATACCGCTTATCCGTTTGGGGCAGCGCATACGTTTTCGCCTGGCAAATGCGCCAGAAGAATGGATGGAAGCGGAAGTTTTCCTGATAGGAAATAGCGTCCGCGATGATCGATCTGTTACCATTCACGGCCATTTGATGGAATCTGAAACCTATGATGGCTTGTTGCCTGGAATGTTTGTCAATGCAAAAATTGAAATAGGAACTACAGAGATGTATGCCGTTCCGGAAAACGCGATCGTTAGATTTGAAGGGAAACATTATTTGTTTGAAGCTTTAGGCAGTCGCTCTGAAAATGGACAAACCATGCAGGATTTTGAAATGCTCGAGATAGAAATGGGCAATGAAGAAGATGGTTTTGTTGCAGTAACTTTAAAAGACGAATCTCGCAATATCGAGTCATTGGATATTGTGATCAAAGACGCCTTCACGTTACTGGCCAAAGCAAAAAATAGTGAGGAAGAAGGCGGTGGTCACGGACATTAGTCGAGTTGATTTGCACTTACCATTTCAGGAGTTTAGTTATTAAATCAATCAACATTCGGTTTTATATAGATTCATGAATTAATAAGTTAATATATAATGGAGGTCGCCTTGTTTTATGAAGCACGCTTTCGCGGAAGCGTGAAAAACATCATCATCATAGCTATTTACCGTAATCATGTATGATGCAACCATTCGTCGCATCATTCAGCTCTTGAAAAGAACCTTTAAAAGTATGATAATTGTAAAAGCATAAACACTACTAAGTATAACCTTTGGTGAATACGATCACCAGATAACATAACTTTTAGTGAATACAGTCCCGAAAAGTGCTACTTTTATTAAAAATTGATTATGGTAACCCGTCTATTAACATCAGAATTGGCCTCAAAAATAGGTAAGGGCAAAGCTATCGTTTTGATAGGACCTCGTCAAGTTGGAAAGACAACCATGATTAAGGAGGTCTTGCAGAGTAAGAAGTACTTGTTCTTAAATGGAGATGATCCCACAGTGCGCAGATTACTAACAAACCCGAATACAGAGCAACTAAAGGATTTAATAGCAGATGCTACGATTGTTTTTATAGATGAAGCCCAGCGAATAGAGAACATTGGGATTACGTGTAAATTAATTCAAGATCAAATAGAAGGTGTGCAGTTAATCATGAGCGGGTCATCTGCTTTTGATCTTGCAAACCAGACTAACGAGCCCTTGACTGGGCGCAAGTGGGAATACAAATTGTACCCCATATCTTGGCAAGAATATGAGCAGGATGTAGGATTTTTAAAAGCAACCCAACAACTTGAGTTGCGCCTGGTATATGGAATGTATCCAGATGTTATTAACCATCCAGGTAATGAGCAAGAGGTTTTACAACAACTTACCGAGAGCTATTTATACAAGGACATTTTAGCATTCTCAGGAATTAGAAAACCAGAAGTGCTTGAAAAATTATTGCGGGCATTAGCCTACCAAATTGGTAATGAAGTAAGCTATAACGAGTTGAGTAATATGTTACAAATAGACAAAAACACCGTAGACAGCTACATACGCTTATTGGAACAGGCATACATCGTTTTTAGATTGCCCAGCTTTAGCAGAAACCTACGCAATGAGATAAAAACAAATCAAAAGATCTATTTCTATGACAATGGCATCCGCAATATGGTGATAGGTGATTTAAACCCATTGGAATTGAGACAGGATAAAGGAGCCTTATGGGAGAATTTCTTGATTTGTGAACGGTTGAAATCAAATGCGTACTCAAAAAAAATTGCCAAACTTTATTTCTGGCGTACCAAGCAACAGCAAGAAATTGATTGTGTGGAAGACGTGGCGGGAAAACTTTACGGCTTTGAATTTAAATGGAATGAAAATGCTAAGGCAAAAATCCCGAAAACCTTTGGCAATACCTACAATGCAAGTGTGGAGGTGATCCATCGCAACAATTTCAAGCAATTTGTAATTGGGAAATAAAAATTTAGAAAAATAAAAATGAGAAAAATAAACCTTAGAGATATAGATACAAAGGAACACGCTGGAGAGCATAGCCACGATGATGGTCATAACCACAGCAGTCCAGACGAGGTATCCAATTTTAAAATCTATCTGCCCGCTATTTTTAGTTTTGTACTGCTCATTGTGGGCATTGCGTTGGATTATTTTGATGTAGCGTTCTTTCAAGGTTGGGTGCGTATTGTTTGGTACATAGTAGCCTATATTCCTGTAGGTTTTCCTGTAATTAAAGAAGGCTGGAAGAGCATTGTTAATGGAGATTTCTTTACTGAATTTTTATTGATGTCCATCGCCACCATAGGCGCATTTGCCATAGGCGAATATCCCGAAGGTGTAGCTGTTATGTTATTCTACGCGGTAGGAGAGTTGTTTCAGCAAGCCGCTGTTAATCGGGCAAAAAGCAATATCAAAGCATTGCTGGACGTGCGTCCAAATGAGGCGCTGGTATACCGCAATGGTGATTATATTTCTGTAGATCCTAAGACGGTAGAAATTGGCGAACAAGTTCAAGTACGTGTGGGCGAGAAAGTCCCGTTGGATGGTGTTTTACTTTCAGATAAAGGCTCGTTCAATACGGCTGCCCTTACAGGAGAAAGCAAACCAGATACCGTTCAAAAAGGAGCGTCTGTTTTTGCAGGAAGTATCAATCTGGACGGCGTAATCGAAATTGAGACCACTAAAGAATTTAAGGACAGTTCCATCGCCCGAATTCTTGATATGGTGCAAAACGCCACCGCTCGCAAGTCTAAAACCGAATTATTCATCAGAAAATTTGCAAGAATCTACACGCCTATCGTCGTGTTTCTTGCCATCGGCTTGACATTCTTGCCCTACTTTTTTGTGGAAGATTATGTGTTTCAGGATTGGCTGTATCGGGCATTGATATTCTTGGTGATCTCCTGTCCGTGTGCATTGGTTATTTCTATTCCGCTGGGTTATTTTGGTGGTTTGGGTGCCGCTTCTCGCAATGGTATTCTCTTTAAAGGTGCTTCTTTCCTTGATGCGATGACCAAAGTGAATACCGTGGTAATGGATAAGACGGGAACGGTCACTAAAGCCGTTTTTAAGATTAAGGAAATTGTGATTGATGATGCTTTGGATAATTCCGCTGGAGTTCATACTGAGCGCAGTCGAAGTACGAAAGTGGAAAATCATAAATCATCGAGAAAAGCAGAATTTCCTGCATTGAGCGAAGCCGAAATGATGAAATACCTCATGGCAATGGAAGAGCAGTCGACGCACCCCATAGCCAAAGCCATCATGGAATACAAAGCCGAAGGAGCAAATTACAAAGCGACAGACGTTTCTGAAATCGCAGGGAAAGGCTTAAAAGGAACTGTAAACGGCAAAACGGTATTGGTCGGCAACAAAGCATTGATGACGGCAAATGGGATAGAAGTCCCGGCAGAAACCGACAGCATTGTAGAATCTATCGTTATGGTAGGTATCGATGGCGCATTTGCAGGTTACGTAACCATTGCCGATGAGTTGAAAGACGATGCGCATCAAGCGATAAAAGAAATAAGAGCGGCAGGAATTGAAAAAATCATCATGCTATCGGGCGATAAAGATTCTATTACACAACAAGTCGCAAAGGAATTGGGCATTGACTGGGCAAAAGGCGGAATGCTACCCGAAGACAAGCTCAATGAGGTTGAAAAGCTAAAACAGCAACCAGACACCACAGTGGCCTTTATAGGCGACGGTATTAATGACGCACCAGTTTTGGCGGCAAGCGATGTAGGTATCGCTATGGGTGGTTTAGGCAGTGACGTCGCCATAGAAACTGCCGATGTCATTATCCAGACAGATCAACCCAGCAAGATTGCAAGAGCCATCAAAATAGGACGTTCTACGCGTAGAATTGTTTGGCAAAATATAGGTCTAGCTTTTGGCGTGAAAATTATAGTGCTCATTCTGGGTGCTGGTGGATTGGCCACGATGTGGGAAGCTGTTTTTGCAGATGTAGGCGTGGCGATGCTGGCTATACTCAATGCTATACGATTGCAGAAGATGAGGTGGGAGTGAAGGCTTTTTAATTGCTAGACTTGAGATAAAGAAGGAGAAAGAACATTTAGAAAGAGCTATCTGCAAAGCTAAAAATTATGGTTTGCAGGTAATTATACCAACGATCTTAACTCTTAGGAGTTGAATGCTAAT
This sequence comes from Flavobacteriales bacterium, assembly GCA_038258985.1. Taxonomy (GTDB): domain Bacteria; phylum Bacteroidota; class Bacteroidia; order Flavobacteriales; family Flavobacteriaceae; genus Nonlabens. The sequence goes on along the minus strand of JBBSPH010000003.1, from coordinate 20,818 downwards.
AGAAATATTGGAAAGTATCTCCGCGGCCAAAGGCTGAATTCTCAACATTTGGAAGATATTCAATTCACCAGGAATACGTATAAAATTCAAATTTTAAGTCCAAAAATAATCCCTTACTCTTGATCATGGATCTTCCCGATCTTTCACTGGTCGATCCAATTTTGGATCCAATAAGGCACCAGGCTTATATGAATACCTAATGTCGCAAGAGTAAAAATAGGCCGCAGATCTCCGGATGTATGGAAAGATCTTTTCATTCACACATCAGAATTCAACATCCATCACTCAAAAAACTAAGGCAAGCAACTCCTTTGAAACTAGTTAAGAGCACGGTTCTACGTCGGTCATAAATCATTATTTAGAATAATTACAAATAGTTTGTTATTTATCCAAACGACCATTACTTTTGCGCCAAAAATAAACACTATCTGTAATTAGTCTAAATTAAAATAAATGAAATTAGTTCATCTTTACCACATACTATTCTTGCTCTTTCCTATTCTAAGCTTCTCTCAAACAGTGACCATTACTGGAAAAATGGTCGATAATAACAATCAGCCTCTATCTAACGTCAATATTTCGGTAGTCGGTACAACTACTGGAACTCAGAGTGATCTCGATGGAAACTTTGAGATTTCAAAGCTTCCCGATGCTGAAGTCACACTATTATTTTCTTCCCTAGGATATAAATCACGGGAATTGGCGATAGACCAGCAAAACAAGATTTCTATCAATCTTGGGAATATTATTCTTTATGAAGGGAATGAGATTTTAACAGCGGTAACTATTAGTGGAGAACGACGCAATAAGTTCTCTAGAAAGAAAAGTGCCTACGTAGCAAAACTTCCTCTCAAGGATATTGAAAATACGCAAGTCTACAGTACGGTTACCTCAGAGCTTTTAGAATCACAAGTGGTAACAAATTTTGATGACGCTTTGAAAAATGCAACCGGAGTGGAACAATTATGGACCTCAACGGGACGTGGTGGTGATGGAGCTGGATATTATGCGTTACGAGGTTTTTCGTTGCAACCTCAATTGGTGAATGGACTGCCGGGCTTAACCAATGGTACCATCAATCCCGCAAACATCGAGCGCATTGAAGTGATCAAAGGACCATCTGCTACCTTATTTGGGAATGCTGTATCTTCTTATGGTGGTCTCATCAACGTGGTAACTAAAAAACCATATGCCGGTACTGGTGGCGAGCTCTCATTTACCTCTGGCTCTTATGGATTTAACCAAATAGTGGGTGATTTCAATACCAACCTTGATAAAGAGGAGAAACTGTATTTCCGTTTAAATACGTCTTACAGCACCCAGCAATCATTTCAGGACGCGGGTTTTAGAAATTCCTTTTTTGTAGCTCCATCTTTATCCTACCGTGTCAACAATAGATTATCATTTTCATTTTATGGTGAGATTACTCAAGCAGAGCAAACCAACCCAACATTCCTTTTTCTAAATAGGAATGCGCCTTCAGAATCTGCCAACCTTGAAGAACTTAATTACAATAACAAGCTCTCGTTTACCAGTAATGATTTGACCTTGACAAATCCTACTCAGAATTATCGTGTAGAGATGGATTATAAACTTTCGGACAGTTGGCAGTCACAATCCTTGCTTTCTAAAAGCGCAACGTCTACCAGCGGCTATTATTCTTATTTATTCGAATTCGGTATTCTTCCTGGCGATACATTTACCCGCTTCATTAGCAAACAAAATTCACAAACTAACACTACAGATATTCAACAAAATTTTATAGGTGATTTCAATCTAGCCGGGTTGCGCAACCGCATGGTGGTAGGCCTGGACTATTTAAACGTAAACACCACAGACAATAGCAGTGGCTATGTTTTTTATGGCAATGTCACTCCAGAAGGTGGTTCTAATGGGGATGATCCATTTACTGCAGATGTTGTTGAAAACAATCCTTTCCCATTATCAACAGCTGGTGTAGATGCGGCACTTGAAAATACGGCTATTGGAAACAATAATTCAGAATTTAGCATCTACAGTCTTTATGTTTCTGACGTTATCAATTTCACGCCTCAACTTTCACTTATGCTGGGTTTAAGACTGGATCATTTTGATAATGATGGTGACATACTCACATCTGAAGATGATTTTACCCAAACCGCTTTATCGCCAAAATTGGGAGCCTTGTACCAAATCATTGATAATAAGTTATCTGTATTCACAAACTATCAAAATGGATTCAACAACGTGGCTCCAAGATTAGTAGGAGATCCACAGTCAGGACCGCAACGACTACAAACTTTTGATCCAGAACAAGCAAATCAGTTTGAGGCAGGTATCAAAACAAATCTATTTAATAACAGGCTGGATGGAACGCTTAGTTATTACCATATTGAGGTCCAAGACCGTGTGATTCAAGATCCAACGAACCCTTTTAATTTTATCACTAGCGGTGAGGTTATAAGCCAGGGAATCGAGTTGGAGATCAACGCAAATCCTATTAATGGATTGAACATACGTGGTGGGTACAGTTATAATGATAGTGAAACGACGGAGACGGACGATCCACTCATCTTGAACAAACGACCATTAGAAGCAGGTCCTAAAAACTTGTACAACTTTTGGGCGAGTTATGCATTTCAAGACAATAGTTTGAAAGGCTTCGGTCTTGGTTTTGGGTTCAATGGTGCAAGCGAGCGCTTTGTTAAAAATTACACGACAACAGGAACCTTTTCTTTACCGTCTTATACCGTGTATAATGCTTCTGCTTTTTATGAAGCTTCCAAGTACCGCATTGCTTTAAAGGTCAATAATGTTACCAATCTGGAATATTACAAGGGTTGGACTACTATCAATCCACAACAGCCACAAGCCGTATTAGCCAACTTTACCTATAAGTTTTAAAATGTTTCCGCTTTCGCGAAAGCGGAATTGCTAAAATCTTTAAAGGATCAAACAAATTGAATAAATATGACTTTTAAGCAATTCACGAGAACCACCCATAAAATCCTAGGATTAGGAAGCGGTGTTATCGTATTTATCGTAGCCATCACAGGGGCTTGCTGGGCATTTAAGGATGAGATCAAAGGCTGGTCAGACGACTATAAAACGGTAGTGGTCAAAAACCAGCCAGTGATGACACCTTCAATGGTCAAGGAGTTAGCCGCAACGATTTATCCAGATAAGTCCCTGCACGGCACGGTTTACAATCCACCAGGACAGGCAATAGAAGCTATTTATTACCAAGAAGAGCCTTTGTTCTATCGCAGTATTTTTCTGGACCCATATTCTGGTACTATTCTACAGGAAGAAGATCATCTCACAGGATTTTTTGCGTGGATTCTGGATGGGCATATGCATTTATGGCTTCCAGACGCTATTGGTGAGCAAGTAGTAGGAGTCGCCATTTTCATTTTTCTACTCATGGCTATTTCTGGTGTTATACTTTGGTGGCCCAAACGACGCAAAAATATCAAACAACGAGTGAGTTTTCAATGGAAGGACACCACCCGATGGAAGCGTAAGAATTTTGACCTGCATTCTATAGGTGGGTTTTATGCCTGTATTTTTGCTGTGCTGTTTGCAGTTACAGGCCTGGCCATGTCCTATGATTGGGTTCAATCAGTAATTTATACGGTTCTAGGCGGTGAAAAGGAAGTGACTTTTCTAATTCCAGATAGCAATGAAGCGTTTATCACTACCGATAATACCGCGCCCATAGATCGATTGTTGCCCCAACTATGGCAACAACATCCTACCGCGCAGAATTTTGAAATTCATTACCCACATGCAGCGACTAGCAGCATCTATGTAGAAGTTTCAAATACGGATGGTGTGTATTATGATTCAGATTATTTGTTTTTTGATCAAAACACGTTGGAGCCCATCAACTCTGAAACTATTTATCAAACTTATAAAGAGCTGGAGCTATCCGATAAAATACTACGGATGAATTATGATATCCACGTGGGCGCTATTGCCGGATTACCTGGGAAAATTTTGGCTTTTTTAATGAGCTTATTGATTGCAAGCCTTCCAGTGACTGGGTTCTTAATTTATTGGGGAAAAACCAGAAAGAAAGTGAATAGCGAACAACGCACACCCGTTAAATAAATACCAAAACCCTTAACATCCAAAACCGGTTCTATTCTATCAACGTTTGTTAAAGCGTATAACTAATAATTAGAACTATGATTTTCAAAAACATTTTAAGAGTAAGCATGTTATGTGCAGCAATCACAATCGTTTCCTGTGGACCTACAAAAAGTATGGATGGCGACAAGATGATGAACGATGAAAAAACAGTAATGGTAGGTGGCGCGGCCATGTATCCTTCCAAGAACATCGTAGAGAATGCGGTGAATTCTAAAGACCACACTACGCTAGTGGCTGCAGTAAAAGCGGCAGACCTAGTAAGCACTTTACAAGGTGAAGGGCCTTTTACAGTATTTGCACCGACTAACGCTGCTTTTGACAAGCTTCCATCCGGTACTGTAGAAACATTGTTGAAATCTGAGAATAAGGCAATGCTACAAGGTGTTTTAACCTATCACGTAGTTGCTGGAAATTTTACGGCCAAAAACATTATGGACGCCATCGCTAAAAACAACGGTAAATTCACGGTAACCACGGTTAAAGGTGAAAAACTTACTGCTAGTCTTAAAGGTGGTAAAGTGATCCTAACTGATGCCAAAGGCGGTACATCTACCGTTACTATTGCAGACGTTAAGCAGTCTAACGGAGTGATCCACGTAGTAGATACCGTATTGCTACCTGCATAAGGATTGATCCTTTAAAAGTATATTATTAAAGAGAGCTGCCCACGGGTGGCTCTTTTTTTTGCCCTATAAATCTTCTCGTACGGCAATAGCATGCATAGCTTGATTCCTCAATGGTATTCATTCATTGTTAAATGGTGTAGGAAAAACAAACGCGGAAATGTCACTAGACACCATTCCGACCCAAACCTTATGCCTAACTTAGGGGCTTATTCTTACCCGATTAATGGCATTATTCCAGACCTCTGTACTCAAATCATATCTTGCACAATTAGACACCGCAACTCTCGATAAGGCGTATAAAAAATACCAGGCCTATTTCTGGAATACCACCATTCAGGAAAATATTAAAACGGCCAAAGAGGAGCAATATCAAGCCACTTTCCTGCACGAGTTGTTTGTAAATATTCTCGGCTATACGCTGTTTCCCAATCCGCACTCGAACCTGACGACGGAATTTAAGAACGAGAAAAATGCCCGCAAGACAGATGCTGCAATTCTTAAAGACGGCAGCGCTATAGGCGTTATTGAACTCAAGGGGACGAATACCAAGGATCTGGAGAGCATACGCCGCCAGGCTTTTGATTATAAGGCGAACCAAAAAGGCTGCGTGTATGTGATCACATCCAACTTTGAAAAGCTGCGGTTTTATATCAATGATGCTACAGAATTTGAAGAATTTGATTTGTTTACGCTTTCGCGAAAGCGGTTTGAACTGCTATACCTGTGCCTGCATTTAGATAAGGTGCTCAACAATGTGCCGCTTAAAATCAAGGAAGCGTCCATTGCGGAAGAGGAGCAAATTACCAAGTCGTTCTACAAAGATTACTCGCTTTTTAAACGCGAACTCTACCGCGATCTGATAAAGAATAATGCCAAAACGGTTAAGGCAAAACTGGCTGATGTCAGTTCGAGCCTACCTGAGAACGATACAGATCAAGAAGACCGCAACCGCCTGGAAAAGAATGTGCGCCTTACGCTTTTTAAAAAATCGCAGAAACTCATTGACCGCTTCCTATTCATCTTTTTTGCCGAGGATCGCATGCTGCTGCCGTCCAACTCTACGTTGCAGATATTGAACAAATGGAGGGATGATTGGGATTTTGGCGATGAACGATCCCTGTATCAGCTGTTCAAACAATATTTCAGCTTCCTGGATCAGGGACGCAAGGGCACTGAGAAACGTGCGGAAATCTATGCCTACAACGGCGGTCTGTTTAAACCAGATGCGATACTAGATGCGCTGGAAATTGATAACGACCTGCTGTATAAACACACGCTCAAACTGTCCAACTATGATTTTGAAAGTCAGGTAGACGTCAACATTTTGGGACACATCTTTGAGAACTCGCTGAACGAGATTGAGAGTGTAAATGCGGAGATTGAGGGCGGTGAATTTGACAAACAAACCAGCAAGCGCAAGAAGGATGGCGTTTTCTATACGCCTAAATATATTACCAAATACATTGTTGAAAACACCGTAGGTAAACTGTGTGAAGAAAAGAAAGCGGAACTAGGATTTGATGAAGAGCAATACTTTAAAGGTCGTAAGAACAGGAACAAAGACACAATTTTAAACCTGGTCGCCATTCTGGACGAGTACCGCGAGTGGTTGTTACAAATTACTATTTGCGACCCTGCCTGTGGAAGCGGTGCATTTTTAAACCAGGCGCTGGACTTTTTAATAAAAGAACACAGTTATATTGACGAGCTCAAAACCAAAATCCTCGGCGGTGGCCTGCAGTTTCCAGACATAGAGAATACCATACTAGAGAACAACATCTATGGCGTGGATCTCAATGAGGAAAGTGTGGAGATTGCAAAATTGTCCCTATGGCTGCGTACCGCACAACCGCGCCGCAAGCTCAATGATTTGAGCAGCAATATCAAGTGTGGCAACAGTCTAATAGACGATAAAAAAGTAGCGGGAGATAAAGCCTTTAAATGGGAGACAGCTTTCGCGAAAGTGTTTTCGCAAGGAGGATTTGACGTTGTGATTGGGAATCCGCCTTATGTTAGAAACGAATTTATATCTAAAAAGGATAAGAAATTTTTTGATGAGACTTTCGAAGTTTCTACCGGTAAGTCTGATCTCTATGTTTATTTTTTTGAAAAAGCCTGTTCTATCCTTAGCTCCAAAGGAAAGTGTGGACTTATAGTTTCTAGTAAATATACCAAGACTAAATATGGCAAAGTGCTGATAGAATTTTTACAGGAAAAAACATCAATCAATAATTTTATAGACTTCAAAGATCTTGATGTGTTTAAAGGAATAATAGCCTATCCATCAATTATTCTTTTTAAGAATGAAGCTAAACCACTAAATCATACTAGCAAATTGCTGATAGTTTCAAATGAGAATTATCAAGAAATAGAAAATCAATTCACAGGTGCTGAGACTGTAAATCAGAACGAGTTATTCAGAAGGCTAGGGTCTTGGAACTCCAACGGTAATGATGGAATGTTTGAGATTTTAAAGAAGCTAGAGAATGAAAATCCTAAATTAATCGATATAATCGGAAAACCTGAAGTAGGCGTTAAAACCGGGTTTAATGCGGCATATATATATGATAGTGATGAAGTATCAATGACTTTAAATAAATCTAAATCGTTAAAAAAATATGCTGTAGGTAGAGAGGTCAAAAAATATTCACCACAAAATTTCACAAAGAGAATTTTAGTTCCTTATGAAAAAGATGGAGATAAATATCACCTAGTAGAAAACATAAATGACTATCCACAGCTTGTTGAAGAGCTGATGAAACACAGGCAAAAACTGGAAAAAAGAGCTATTATCGATAAAGGAGTTTTAAATGGAACTAAGGAATGGTATGAGTATCAACAAATTAAACTAGATTTTCCTTTCCACAAGGACTACATCATCTATCCAGATATCTCTGCGGACGTAAATTTTACATTAGTTAACGATGTTTTGTACGACATGACCTGTTTTGGTTTACCAACATCTTCAAAGAACGTTCTAGCTATTTTAAACTCAAAACTTATTAGCGCTTATCTAAATGTTATATGTGTAAAAGCTAGAGGTGGCTACTTGAGACTTAAAAATCAATACATTTCAAAAATACCGATACCTGTGTCCTATGAGAATTTAAATGCAGAAATGAAAGTTGATAGTATCTTAGAATCAAATATTTCACATGATCAGTGCGTGTTTTCATTTCAAGTTTTCATTTCGTCTCAATTTTCAATCGACAAGCTCTCCCGCAAACTAGAATCCTGGCACGAACTCACGTTCGCCGATTTTATCAAGGAGCTCAATAAAGCCGTGAAGGCGACTAATAAATTCCGCATCAAAGAAGGCCTGGAGCCCATCGCAGCCTTAACCAAAAAGGACGAATTTGAATGGATGGAACTCTTTGAACCTAAAAAGAAAGAAGCCCAAGAACTACAAGCACAAATCCAACAAACTGAGAAAGAAATTGACCAGATGGTTTATGAACTGTATGGATTGACGGAGGAGGAGATTTTGATTGTTGAGGGGAGTTAGTTGAATAGTAAAGAATTTATATGGCACAAAAGCACATTAAGTTAGAGACATAATTTATAGTGCAAGTCATATTGATAATGCTGCAGGTTCCTATTGGACAAGAGTAAAGCCAAAAAACCTAAGTGACGTTGTGGGAGGTGCAGCCATGCTACCTAAATGGAGTAACTATCAGTATATATATGGGTATACCGTTCCTGAGGGAGTTGGGATAAAAAGTTGGAAAGGGAAGACAGCCAGAAAGCCGATAATTACCATATGCCTGTAGGTGATGAGCAATTATTTATCAATAGAAAAAGCGATCAAGAAGCCATATTCAAATCATTAGTAAAATCAAATTAAAAGCAATGGTAGATATTGAGAAGATTGAACAAAAACTGATGGAGCTAGAAGACTTTTTTAATAAGGTCTTGAATAATAAATGTGATATTAATATTAGTAGTTTCGGAGCTGGTGCAGAATACGGGTTGAAGTCCGTTGAGAATATGAGATCCGCTTTTGAAAAGTACAAAAGGGTTCCTCAGAATAAATTATTAAAACAAATTCACGGAAGTTTTACAGCTATAAATCGCGGTGTTGAAGGATTTAATGATCGCAAGCTTGATATTGAATTCAATAAAGTTTTAAATGATGTTTATCAGATAATAAAAAATTTAGAGCAAAATATTAAATGGCGATGAAAAATTTACTAAAAAAAGAAGGGTTGGCACCTCCTACATTTGAATCTGATCGAGATCACAATACATTTGCAGCTCGATTATTATTAGTTCATTTTTTTAAATAAGGAGGATCTTGCTTGGCTTAAAGAACTCACAAAAGCCATAAAAGCGACCAATAAAGTCCGCATTAAAGGAGGCCTTGCACCCATTCCAGAACTCACTAAAAAAGATGAGTTTGAATGGATGGAACTCTTTGAGCCTAAAAAGAAAGAAGCCCAGGAACTACAGGCACCAATTAATGTCACCGAGAAAGAAATCGACCAGATGGTTTATGCTCTGTATGGATTACGGAGGAGGAGATTTTGATTGTGGAAGGGATTTAGGAAATACAAGCTGTTTTGTTGACAACTAAAAATTTAGCAGGAGTTCTCAATAGCTAAATTTGTAAAAAAGAAACGCCTTCCGAGGAAGGCGTCAAACCAGGGATACTATCCCTGGCGCTGTTGATGCAAATATATAATTTGTTTTAGATTACAAAGAAAAAATAATGCCAAAAGAAAGAGTTATAGTTTACATCGATGGGTTTAACCTCTATTTTGGAATGGTACAAGCAGGTATCCCTAACACAAAATGGTTGGATGTAAAGAGTCTTGCTGAAGATCTGTTGACTGCTAATCAAGAGTTAGTAGGTGTTCAATATTACACAAGCAGAGTTAGTAATAATGCCGAAAAACAAAAAAGACAAACGACCTATCTAGAAGCAATAGAGAGTACAGGAGTCGATATATTTTACGGACAATATCAAAGTAATACGATTAAGTGCAACAGGTGTCCGCATGAATGGGTCAGCTACAATGAAAAAATGACTGATGTTAATATTGCGGTTGATATAATTATGGATGGTATCAACGACAAGTATGACGCCGCGATGCTTATTTCTGGAGACAGTGATTTAGTCCCTCCTATTAGAGCTGTGATTAATAATTTCCTTGGCAAAAGAGTCTTTGTTGCTTTCCCTCCGATGAGGCAAAATAACACAGTTAAACTTGCTGCAAAGGGATGTTTTGTGATTGGAAAGAGAAAGATTCAGCAAAACCAATTGCCTAATGCTATTAAAAAGTTGGATGGATATGTTTTGACCAAACCTAAAGAATGGGTTGATGGACTTCTTTAAAACCAAAAAGAAAGAAGCCTAAGAACTACATTTAGAATCTAATCAATATGGACGACAACAAAAATGATAGATTACAAAACGCCCGCGATGGCTGGAGCAATCGAGGCAGTAAAAGACCACCTTTTGCGATTGAGCCAAAGGAAGGTCAGCGTTCTGTTTGGGACACCTATTCGTAGATACCAAAAGATTACAGTGACCAATCGTATATTCAAGAAATCACGCAAGAGGTTCGAGACCATCTTCTCCCAACTCTGCAACCAGTTCGTGATACGCAGGAACTATGCAAAGACAATTGTTGGATTCAGGACAAGGATATTATCTAAAATTACAGCGATGACCGTTATTCACTAAATAAATAAAAAAATTCCACTTCAATAGATACATCAATAACCTAAAGACTAATACTGTCTAAATGCGCAACAAGCACTTTACAACAATTAGTTATATTTGTAATGCATTTAGGAGCAACTAAATCATGAACACGACAGTAGACATAGCGAGCATACTTCCAAAACACTTGTTTTGGGATGTGGATGTAAATAACTTATCCATACAAAACGATAAGTATTTGATCATTCCTAGAATGCTTATGGCCACAACTGAAAACACCTTTCTTCACGATATCCAGATCGTTGAAGATGTTTATGACCCTAAAGAGATTTATGCGGTACTAAAAAATACCAAAGAGCGCATCAGCAATCAAGTGTGTAAAAAAGTAGCTCTGCGTTATCACAAAAAAAAATTCTTAAGATATAGCTATTAGTAGATGAGTGCAGTTTCTTCGCTACTCAAACAAACCATAGTAGAACTTCAGACCTTATCTAGTTTATCCGCTTTTGCCCTGGCAGGAGGAACAAATCTTGCCATTCGTTACAATCATAGAGAATCCCAAGACATTGACCTTTTTTGCCACGATATAGTCGGAGTTGAGCATTTGCGAACCATAATAGATGAAGCAATTATCTCTTATGGAGAAAACAATATTACAGGAGTTCAGTTTCCTGCAGGAGAAGAAAATGACCAATTCGCATTCTTACGTTTCTTTGTAGCTAAGACCTCTGATTTCACCATAAAAGTAGAAGTCATCCAGAATATGAAAATGATGGATGAGGTAGAGCTGATCGACAGTATGAGGTTAGTGAGTTTGAAAGACATCGGATTGTTCAAGCTGATCAGCGGTTCCAGCCGTTCAGTCAAAAAGGATATCTACGATTTGGATTTTATCACAGAACATATTCCCCTAATAGATCTTCTGGAAATGCTCCGATTAAAGCAGGAAAAGTACAGCCAGGAAGAGGATCGCAACATATTTGACTTGGACGAGGACCCATCGCCCATTGAGAACCCAAAACTGTTGCTAAAGTTTGATGGTAAGGTCGCCCAGAACACCATCAAGCCCATGCATTCCAATGATCATATCAACATACTGGAAGGAAGCAAATCTTGGATCTTAGCAAAATTAAGTTGGCGTAGGAAAGTCAGAAAGTTGTTTAGAGACTGGAATATAGAACACGATTGGCATAAGAGATAGTATAGTCTCTATAAGATTTATTCTATCCACTTTTTAGCAAACCTATTAATAATTTACTCTACATCAACATCTTGCAAGGCAGGCAATCTTAACATATACTAGAAATTTTCACACCGCTGAACGACCAACCAAATTCTAAAATCAAACCGCTATGGATGACAACAAAGATGATAGATTACAAAAGGCCCGCGATGGCTGGAGCAATCGAGGTAGTCAACGACCACCTTTTGCGATTGAGCCAAAGGAAGGTCAGCGTTCTGTTTGGGACTTTCCGCGGCCGCCAGTGATAGAAAGGGTGGGGGAAAGGGTTCTTGCGAAATACTTAGACAAAACCATTGTAGATACTCAGCATGCATTAGCCGTGTTAGAGACCGCAAGCCCGCCTACGTATTACATCCCGCAGGACGATGTAGAGATGGATTTGCTGGAACAGATACCCGGCAAAAGCTCCTATTGCGAGTGGAAGGGTGAAGCTAGCTACTGGGGATTAAAAGAGAATATGAATCGACCTGTCGCATGGTCCTATGCAAACCCATTTCCAGAATTTGAAGAACTAAAAGACTACTTGGCTTTCTATCCCCAGCATTTGGAATGTTTTGTGGGTGAATCTCGAGTAACAGCCCAGCCAGGGGAGTTTTATGCGGGCTGGATCACTCCAGACTTGACTGGGCCTTTTAAAGGAGATGGTGGGACAAGTCACTGGTAATTCATCCCCACGAATAAAGAGATAGAATAGAAATATTTCAAAAGAAACCTAGACAACAATTTCACGTGTTACCAGTAAACCTTCAGTGACTACTAAAATAGATAGTACAATTCTAATACAAGTACACTAAACTATTTCCCACAAATGGGAGCTAGAAAACTTTGAGGCTTGCATGACCAGTAGCTAGGGACTTTCTAGCTTGGTTTTTATGCTAATTTATCTTTCTCAAAAATTTAGAAACTCTGTACACCAAGTAGATTTTATTCTCTGGTATTTACAGGATAAAACAGATGACCTTCTCAGAATGGTCTATTTTGGCGATTGTATTCTGATTGTACCGAGGTGTTGTTATGTTTTGCTTTCGCGAAAGCGAACACCCAAACCACCGTGCAGATTTGAATGTTAAAGATATTGTAGGAAACCACCTTGAGCATGCGGCGTTTAGTAATTTTAGGCCCATTCCAAAAATACCAAAACCAACCTTATGGTAACCTACCGCGTTAAATCGTTGCCGCTTAAAGATGTCATATCTGACCTGGCAGCAGAGTTTCACACGACATTTAAAGAGGAATGTGATCTATACATAGTGCAGTTGCCACCTTACGTGGGAAAGGGATCTATCAAAGGGATTAATTTTAATAATGGACTGGGTCTAGTCATCTATGATTGTTCCTTTAATGATGATGTACGGATCGAGTTTACACTAGACCAGGTGCATCCTTTAAAATATTTGTATTGCCTAGAAGGTGAGTTGACGCATAGGTTTGAAAGTGAAGAAGGCCGGGCGCACCCTTTATTAAAATACCTAAATATTATTGTAGCAAGTTCAAATTCCAGCGGTCACATACTAGAATTTAAAAAACAAACGCATACCTGTGTCAATAGTCTTGAAATCAACCGCGAGAGGTTTGAAAATGAAATGGATTGTGAGATCAAAAAAATGAACTCACAATTGAAGGACACCTTGCTAGATGCTCAAGGGACCAATCAATTTTTATTTTCTGGAGATTATTCACTTCAAATCGCCAAAACCTTTGAAGAAATTAAATCGTTCCCATACGAAGATTTTTTAAGAAAGGCCTACCTACACAGCAAGGCTTGGGAAATCCTTGTTTATCAAACCATCCAATACAACAAAACACTTAATTCTCAATCTAAAGAGTCGCTTCAAAATTTAGATTTAGTGCGGGATGCTGCTAGAAAAATAGATGGTGATTTTCAACAATATGATACGATAGAGACTTTAGCTGCTGAATTAGAAGTATCCACAAAGCACTTGCAACGAGTTTTTAAAAAATATAACAACCTAACGCTCAACAAATACATCATGAAGCGGCGTATGGAATATATCGTTGACTTATTGGAAAATACGTCATATCCTGTATCTGAAATAAGTGAATTGGCAGGAATTAAAAGCGTGAGTTATCTATCCAAAATATTTATGGAGACCTATGGTATGACCCCATCCAACTATCGAAATAATAATTCTAAAATCACATTAACATAGAATTATAGCTGATGGGATTATCACCTATACTAGCGCATGCGACCTGATTTGAGTGCTAGTGAATCAATCGAAGTATCTATATGAGTTAATTCTAGATCGTAATGTGTTAGTCTTAAAATCTGGGTCTTTTAAATTTGTTAATACACAACATAGAATATTCAGCATTTTAGTGAATTCAAACGCGCAATGTCTATGTTACAAATTCTTATGTAATGCAAGAAGTTACTAATTATACCGAAAGCCGGATTAGAGAATTCATTTTGGATGATCATCCTTGCGTCATGGCGCAAAGCGTCATTGCAGACGATTCCATCGAAATTCAGGAATTTGATGGTATGTCCGATGCTGATTCTGTCCAACGATTATTTGGATTATTGAAAGATTACGTGATTCGGCAAGATCTTAATTCCAAAGACTTTGAAAGTTTTATTGCAGTATTTAGAAACGATAAGTTTTTAGATGAGAAGAATTTTGAATTGGCATTGTGGAAGCTACTAGAGAATCTCCACCAATTGGACGATCAACCTTGGGATCCTGAAACTTCATCTGACCCATCCGATAAAAATTTTAGTTTTAGTCTGCATGGTACTTCATTTTATCTTGTAGGTATGCATCCGCATTCTTCGAGATTCGCTCGTAAGTCACCCTATACTATGATTGTTTTTAACCTTCATGCACAATTTGAATTACTAAGAACTATTAACAGGTATGACCGGGTGCGCAGTTTGATACGAAGAAGAGATAAAAACTTTCAAGGTTATGTAAATCCCATGTTATCTGACTTTGGAACTAAAAGCGAAGCACGACAGTATAGCGGCCGTAACGTGGATGATTCTTGGAAATGTCCTTTCAATACTAAAGAACTATGAAAATAATAGAAAAACAATCTGGTGCTGCCTTTAAAATTAAGAAAGGACAAAAACTGAAAATTATCGATATTTCTGGCGAACAAGTAAGTGATATGGTTTGCTTTAATGCCCTCGATACGAGAGAATATTTTTCCGCTGGAAAAACAATGGATTTTGAAGAATGTATCTTGATTACTAAAGGGAATTTCCTGTGGAGTAATAGAGGCAATAAGATGATGGAGATCCTAGAAGATACGAATGGCCGTAATGACGTACTACTCGCACCGTGCAGTCAGCAAACGTTCGAAATCATGTATGGAATGGATTCACTACATCCCAGTTGTCAAAACAACCTCACTTTAAATCTGCATCCATACGGTATTGCACCAGACGAAATCCCAACCGCTTTTAACGCTTTTATGAATGTACAATTCGATTCCGCTGGTTATCTTGAGGTGTTGCCACCAATGAGTAAATCAGGGGACTATATTGTATTAGAAGCTCAGATGGATCTCATCATTGGAATGACGGCATGTAGTGCGCCAGATAGCAATGGTGGTACCTTTAAACAAATAGGCTACGAAATTCTAAACGATTAATTATGGAGTTATTTAAAACAGATCAATGGCTGTGGCCAGATTTATCTACAGCAACCATTATTGTAATTAGCGTGCTGTTCATTTTTAGCATGCTCATTATTATCGCACGCATTGCTGGATTGAGAACCTTTGCCAAGATGACAAGCTTTGATTTTGCTACTACTATTGCTATAGGTAGTATTTTGGCCACCATATCGATAGATCCCAAAACTTCTGTTGGAAATGGTGCAGTAGCGTTAATAGCGATAGTTTTATTTCAGGTGGTTTTTGCTTTGATCCAACGCCATTCACAAGCTTTTAGAAAAACAGCTACGAACAAACCAGTATTGATCATGTCTCATGGTAAAATATTGGAAGAAAACCTTGCGGCTACTAACCTTCATAGGTCAGAGCTAATCGCAAAATTGAGAGAAGCAAACGTATTGCGATTTGAAGAAGTGAGAGCTGTTGTACTAGAAAGTACTGGCGATGTAAGTGTTTTACATGCACAAGATGATACTGTACTGGAAGACCGGCTTTTAGATTTCATGGATAATAATTCCCAATGATCGTTTCCATAAAATCTGAGTTCATTGAGGTCACCACCCATTATTCTCATGGCCTGCAATCGGGAAAGATTGCCATGGCGCTTAAAGAAGAATTGAAACCTCCCTACTGGTTAGAAACTCTAACTGCTATCGTAGAGCATGATGACGAACAGCTCAATTTTGAGCGAAACAACAATTTAACCGATCTAGGTTTACCCAGTGATTATCGGTTAGTTAAATCAAGTTCCAAAGACACTCTTGAGCGCTGCGAGCGGATTATGGAGAAAAGCCGCCACCGTTCTGGTTGGGTGTCCATTCTGGTTTCTATGCATTTAGACTTTATTTATAAAGATGCTCGCAAAGAGAGTGATGGCTTAGATAAATTTCTCAAAGAGATGGCAGTAGTGAGAAAAGAGCTGCGCAAAGTGTATGAGGTTACGGCTAAGGAATGCGATCAATACTATGAAGTATTGCGATTTTGTGATCGTCTTTCATTGATTTTAATTCAGGGCGATGTCCCTGCAGATGGGCGGAAACTTGAAATTAATAAATCAATCGAGAATCAGAGATACTTCATTTACAATAAGTCTGGGAAACTAGTGGTGGAACCTAATCCATTTGCAAAAAGCTTTCAAATTACCTCTGAAATTTACAAACTTAAACAAGTACAATTTGACTCCAGTGACCAGCTAAAAAATCATCTATTACAAGAACTGCCCCATTTGAAAACTTGGGAATTTGAAGTTTAACCCTATCAAAATTTACACATGAAAAAGATATTTAAAATTGTCACGGTAGCAAAGTATGCCTGGAAAGGACTGAAATGGTATCGCGCTCGACGAAAGAAAAAGAAACTTAAGATTGCTAGGAGAAGAAATTAACGAGCCAACCTTCAGAATAATTATTTCGTGATTTTGTCTAAAAAATCACAGGTCCACATCTGGTAAAAATCAAAACCCTTAGCGTGTTTATTTGAAAAGAACTTCACCTAAGAATTAAGAAAACCTACTGGTAAAATAAATGACGTAATCTTTTCTTTACAGCATGAAAAAAATAAATTACCACCTTGCGATAGTAGGTTTTGGAGCTAGAGGCCTGTTTGCACTGGAGCTTTTCTATAGTTCGCTTTCGCGAAAGCAAAATCCCTCTTATTCTAAAACAATAATTTTTGAAAGCAGTGATAGTTTAGGCACTGGTAAGGCATGGGATCCAGAACAACCGGAAGCCAACCTAATCAATATTGCAGACCGTGCGCTGGATTGCTTCCAAGGAAGGCCAGAGTTTACCATTAAAGATGTGAGGTTTCCCGCGTTTCCAGCCTATTTAGATTGGATGGAACAGGTGATGGGACAAACAGTTGATGATCAAAAAGATACATTTGTCCCTAGAAAAGTAATGGGCGCTTATCTCTCGCATCGAGCAAAATCCATTATTGAACCGCTGCAAAGTTTGGGACTGCTTTCCATTGTAAGGGAGCGCATCACCGGTATCGAAAAGACTGCTGATTTCTTTGAATTAGAAGCTGCAACTAAGGAAAAATACCAAGTTCAACAGGTGATTTTAGCGGTAGGTCATTTATCCACCAACACCTCTGACCAAAACAAGGAATTCATAGAGCACGCAAAAAAAACGGACACAGCATTTATTCCAGATCCGTATTCTGGTGACGCCGCAGAGACATTTAAAAATACTACCCGCGCTGCTATTAAAGGTTTAGGACTCTCCATGATTGATGTCGTGGGAATGATTGTTCAACACGACAAAGGAGAATTTAACGAAGATCCTACCAACACTCCTTTTCTGAAGTATTCTAATGATGACAGCGATCTAACCATTGTACCCTTTTCATTGGACGGTTTGCCTATAGTTCCAAAACCAATAGGAAAACAAATCGATGATCTATTTAGCCTGGGAGCCGAAGAGAAAAATGAACTTTTGAAACAATTAGCAAATAAAGTACACCAGGATCATATTCAAGAAGTTGAAGATTTCCTTCGACCCATTGCTAGCTACGTTGTCAAGGTTTATAATCAGTTGACCGATAGGTATTATGATAAGGATCTAGCTGCTGCTGAAGGGCAACAACTGATAATAGATTGGCTTTTAGACCCAAGTATAAGTAGCAACTATATGCTCGACCAGAGCCTCGCGCCAGTTGAGTACATGAAACGCTGTTGCCAAATGTC
This sequence comes from Flavobacteriales bacterium, assembly GCA_038258985.1. Taxonomy (GTDB): domain Bacteria; phylum Bacteroidota; class Bacteroidia; order Flavobacteriales; family Flavobacteriaceae; genus Nonlabens. Next base: position 2,819 of record JBBSPH010000003.1, on the reverse strand, counting down.
CTATGGATTAACTGGATTTTCTTTGGATTATGTAATTGGCCAAGTGTTGCGGCAATTGCAACCAGATCTTTATAATATACTTTCCTATAGCACCCTATCGCCTGAAGTAATGGCTGCTTTTATAAAAGTGGATGAACAGGTTAAAAGATATAGTTTTGGTCCTCCTGTAGAAAGTGTACTTCAATTGATTGCACTAGAGCAGGCTGGTATTTTGGACCTCCGTTTTGTCAACGATCCCGAAATCGAATTGGTTGATCAAGGTTTTAAATTGTCGAAAGGAAGTAATCATATTATTTGTGATAGCATGACCGACGCTGTGCTTTCCAGTCCAGATGCAAAAGAAATCGATGACGTTTTGATTAGAACCATAATCAATAAACCTCTCGCGCAACAATTTCATGAAGAGTTAGGTGTTGCAGTGGCGAGAGATCATACCATTTTGTTAGGGTCGGTCAAGGTCGATGGATTGTACCTCATGGACCGCAATGCTAAAGGATCGGTTTATGGAGTTGATGCTGTTCTTGAATGCTTCAATGAGTTCAAAATGACTCCAATGATAGCATCAATAGTGAAAGCAGTAGATCATCAATAGATAAGGTTCATTTCAGCTTTACAACAGCTTGGCTTCGAGTAGCATTCTTTACGTTCCTAATCGAATACGTAATCGTATCGGTAATTAATTGATCCTTGTAGGTAAAATCTTATAGTTTTCTCAATTAACAAAACTCAAACCATTTTCATCTCTTTCAATTTTATCTTTAAAATAAAAAGATGAAAAAGTTATTCAGGATTTTGACAGTAGTACAATTGGCCTATTACGCTTATGATTATTTCAGTGATAGTGATAAGAAAAAAAGCAAAAAAAACAAATCGAGATCCTAATCGATACACATTTTACGATCAACAATTATTTACTAACTAAAAACTAATTATCATGAAAATTCAACCCTATCTATCATTTAGAGGTAACTGTATGCAAGCCTTCAGTTTTTATAAAAATCTATTCGGCGGTCAAACCCAAAACAAGGAAACTTGGGAAGGTAAATCTGTAGACATTCCAGAGAATTACCGAGAAAATTTTCAGCATATAGAATTGAAAGGATCAGGATTCCATTTTATGGGTTACGACGCATCACCAGATACTGTTCTGAATAAAGGTAATACTACGTGTATGAGTATTGATTTGGACAGCCGTGAAGAGGCAGATAGGCTCTTTAATGAATTGTCTAAAGGCGGAACAAAAAATGAAAATATGTATGAATCCAGTTGGGGCGCTTACTACGGTAGGTGTACCGATCAATTTGATATTACTTGGATGATTAATGCTAAATAAAAAACAGTAAAATTCTGAAATAGTAATCTATATCAGAACCTATTTTTAGAACCTCAGTGCTATTGCGCTGAGGTTTTTTACTTTTTGGGTCTAAGAGGATAGTATCTTTATTGTTCTTAGGTATCCATCATATAAGGAGGAGTTGGAACTCCAGTTTGCAACCGCGAACCTACTGCGATTTATAAAACTTAAAAAAGTCAGGGATAAATGAGCTGATCATCTGGCCCCATTGGTAGTTAAGAATATATCATAGAATACAGTTAAAAAAAGTCTTGAGGCCTCGTAGTAAGTGCTTTGATGGTTATTTTTAAAGGATTATTCTTCGGATTGAAATTTTTACCGTTAAAATTTGTTGCCCGAGCCAAACTCTGCTACTTTCTAAAATATCAAATGATTTCACAAACATTTGAATTACTAAAGGTGAATAGAACTGATCCACGCCTTACTAGCCATGGCGTTTTCAAATTATATCCAACCTATCATTGTGATGACTGCTATTCCCTTTGGTATCGTGGGCGCGGTGTTGGATCATATTATTTTAGGCTATGATTTATCGCTGGTAAGTTTGATGGGTGTTATCGCATTATCTGGAGTTGTTGTAAACGATTCTTTAATTATGATTGATTATGCCAATAAAAAACGGGATAACCTTTCTATTTATGAAGCGATACATGAAGCAGGTTTAGGAAGATTTCGACCTATTATGTTGACTACATTAACAACTTTTGGTGGATTGACTCCTATTATTCTCGAGACTTCCAGTCAGGCATTTTATCTGATTCTTATGGCTATATCGTTAGGTTTTGGGATCATATTTGCGACTTCAATTATTCTTGTGATCGTTCCTTGTTTGTATCTGGCTTTAGAAGACATCCGCTTATACGTCCAAGAACGTAGAACTGTAAAGAGAGATAGGGATGTGGTGCATGGGTAGTTGAGTTGATTCGCGGTATACCGATATTGTTAAGAAATTGGAAGCCAGTACTATATTAGTGCTTCACTAATCCACTTCGATTCGTAGTGCTTTAAATTCAATTTAGTTTTAATAACATTTTCTTCAATCTCACCTCGGTAGTATGATTTTCGCTTTCGCGAAAGCGAATTCACCCACATGAAATTTACAGAACTAAGAAGGAGTTGCTGGAGATTTTATTAACTTTTCAATTATTTAAAAGCTACAACAAAAGGTCGCATTTACCTACATCCCACTCATGAAACAAATCACTCACTTAAAGTATTTTCAAATTCTGATTTTTCTTTCTTTCATAGGATGTAAAACTGATAAGCAGAATCCAGCTGAATCAGATATAACCTTACAGGAATATCAACTCTTAAAAGAAAAACCATCTGCTGTTAAAACGCCAGAGGGTATGGTGTGGATCGATGGCAAAACCTTTGAGTTGGGTGCAAAAAGCAATGATCAATATGCCATGATGCGAGAAAAACCTAGTCATCAGGTGACGGTGGACGGTTTCTTCATAGATAT
>JBBSPH010000002.1:0-30485 GCA_038258985.1 Flavobacteriales bacterium | reverse complement strand
TACCCGAAGGCGGATTACTTGAGTGATAAACATTTTAGAAGTTTCATAAATAAATACGTTTACTATTTTTTGTATCCTTTCTATTTTAACAATGAACAATATGAAAGTGCTGTTCATGTATTAAATAAAAATGAGCAGCGATTTACTTTATTAGATCTAGCTTATCATTTACCCTCTTGGTTAAGGAGGACTGTTTCTAATAATTTAAGGTTACAACGACTTTACCGCAATTACTTGACATTTATGTTGAGAAAAGTAATTAGATAGATAGTATAGAATCGCTTTGATGCAATGAACAAATCATGAAAATAATTAGACTATCAACTTTTTTAGATTACGGTGGAATAGAAACCAAAATGGTGAACCTTTCTGCGGTTGATGATCCTGACAATATTTGGATATTTTGTGCAATTGGAAAAGGTGGGGTTGCTAGTCAACGAATTTTAAACAATGGTAAAAAGGTTATTTGTTTCGACTACCCGCACAAGATCCCGTCGATTGCAACTATTTACAAACTGTATTTATTTTTTAGACTTGAAAAGCCGAGTGTTGTTCATACATCCGGAGCTGAAGCTAATTTTCACGGAATAATTGCTGCAAAATTAGCTGGTATAAAAACGGTGATCGGAGAGGAAATAGGCATCCCCTCTCAAAGTAAAATTGGAATAACCATATTTACCTATTTATACAAATATTGTGACTTTGTACTAGGGGAATCAAAACTGGTAGTTGAAAATTTACGAAAAACTTTTAAAGTAGATCCTTCAAAATTAAAAGTGGTGTCTAATTTTATTGAGAATAAAAGTTCAACAGAAGTTCCAAAAAATGTAGCAACTCCATTTACATTAATAACTGTTTCTCGTCTAGTTAATGTCAAAAACATAAAGGGTGTATTGCGATGTATCCACAGCCTGAAAAGCAAAGGCTTTGTGCTTAGATTTGTGATTTTAGGTTCGGGAGAGGAAGAATTTAATCTTAAATCATTATCCCGCGAACTTTTAATAGAAGATTCAGTAGAATTTTTAGGTCATGTGGAGAACCCTGAGATTGAATTGAATAAGGCAGACCTATTTATTCTTAATTCTTTTTCTGAAGGTTTTTCTAATTCTCTATTGGAAGCGATGGCCTATGGTATACCATCATTAAGTACAGCAACAGGCGGTGCTGTAGAGCTAATTAAACATCAACATAATGGATGGTTGGTAGAGCCAAGCAATGATTTGCAATTATTGACAAATCTAGAATTTATATTGAAAATGGATAAGGAGCATTTACAAAGAATTGGCATTGCAGGAAGAGATTCAGTACGTGCTAATTTTTCACTTGAAAGGCATAAAAACCAATTGATGTCTATTTACAACTAGTAATTTATAATCTAAATAGCATCTCATTCAAATTGGGAAAATCTATTCTACCTAGCATTAAAAAAATAAATTTTTAAAAATGACAACAACTCAACTGAATAATAATCACCAGAATATTTTGCATATCCTATGATTTTTAACTCATTAGTATTTGTAATTTTCTTTGCGATTGTATTTTTAATTTATTGGTCTTTACAAAATCGCCTTACCATTCAAAATTTAATTTTACTGGTAAGTAGTTTAGTGTTTTACGGATGGTGGGACTGGAGATTTTTAGGTCTAATAATCTTAAGTTCTATCATTGACTTTGTTGTAGGCAAACAAATACATGGATCAAACCATGATAGTATTAGGAAATATTGGCTATTGGTAAGCTTAACATCAAATCTAGGTCTTCTTGCGTTTTTTAAATATTATAATTTTTTTACCGATTCGTTTGTAGATATGGTGGGGGTATTTGGTTGGAATCCTGGGTATGTAACACTTAATATAATTCTTCCCGTAGGAATTAGTTTCTATACTTTCCAGACCTTAAGTTACACCATTGATATTTACAGGAGGCAATTTGAACCTACAAATAACTTCACAAACTTCTTGACCTACATTGCTTTTTTTCCCCAGCTGGTAGCTGGACCCATAGAAAGAGCTGCCGATTTGTTACCTCAGATTGAGACGAGGCGTAAATTTAATCGGGAATGGTTCAATGCTGGTCTGATTCAAACGGGAGTTGGTTTTATAAGAAAAATAGTAATAGCAGATAATCTAGCTAAATATGTGGATCCTGTATTTGAAAACCCAGAGTTTCACAACTCTACTACATTGGTCATTGCAACCATCTTTTATGCATTCCAGATATATTTTGATTTTTCTGGATATTCAGATATAGCCATCGGTATAGCGAAAATGTTAGGATTTAAGTTTAATAGAAACTTTAATCTTCCCTACTTTTCTAAATCTATAACAGAATTCTGGCGCAGATGGCATATTTCTCTCTCCACCTGGCTCAGGGATTATTTGTATATCTCATTAGGGGGTAATCGAAAAGGAATTAAAATCCAATATCGGAATCTCATGATTACGATGCTTGTGGGCGGATTGTGGCATGGCAGCTCCTGGAATTTTATCATATGGGGTGGAATCCACGGTATGGTGCTAGTAATGGAAAAATTTATTTTTTCTAGGAACTTTTTCTCCGTTTTTAGAAGAAGACCATTTAATTATTTAGGAATACTGATCACTTTTTTTATTGTGTGTATATCTTGGATCTTTTTTAGAGCCCCAACCCTCGAGGATGCCTTTTTCATCTTGAAGAAAATTTTTTCATTCGATTTCGGAAGGCCGTTTATGAATGATATAAATATTCTTGCCACGGTATTATTTGCCCTGTTTTTAGGTTTTATCGTTGATACTTATTTATATAAAAAGAAGATTCCCTTAGAGGTATGGGGTGCAAAATTTAGCCCTATTCAAATAGGATTGTTTTTGACAGCAACGATTTTGATCATTTCCTTATTCTTTTCTAATTCCAACAATTTTATATACTTCCAATTTTAATTTTATATAATGAAGGATAATATTATCTATGTTTTAAAAATAGCAATGCTAACATTTATCATTTCTATTGCTACGGATCGCTTGCTGTATTATGGACTAAATTTTATAAGTGATAAAGTATATAGTGGTCAATCGATTGGTAAGTTGAACCAGTTTTTAGAATCCAAAGATTCGTTAAGTACTGTTTTTTTAGGGAGTTCTAGAACCAGTCGGCATTTTGACGCTAAGAAGATTGCTTCCAATTCATTTAATATGGGAATGGATGGGGTTAAGCTAGCTTATTCTACTGCGTTGTTGCAAACCTTACCTTTGCAGACAAAACAGAACGTCATTTTCCAAATAGATCCTGGATATGCTATTGATTCTACTTATGATGGATCAGATATAAAGGCATTGGGAACCAAATATTTGAGGAATGACATTATAACAGATAATATCAATTCGTTGGATCAGGGCAATGCTTTCCAAAGGTTGTACCGTACGGTGGGATACAATAATCTGATCTTGGGTGTAGTAAATAACTATTTGAAGGGCGACAGGGAATATATTAACGCAGCAGGATATGAACCTAATCAGATAGATTCCCTGCAACAAAAAAATTTAAGGATTGAAATTGCTAGGGATAATAATTTAATTGAGGATTGTGGACAGCAAATGGATATCACGCCTATTTACAAAAAATTGATATTAGAAATTAAGAAGTTTTGCGAAGAAAATAATAAGAACCTAATTTTTATAACCACTCCGCGCTTCAAAGATGAATGTAAGGATGATAATGACGCTCTATCTCGATTTATGACCAAATCGAAATTGCGCTATATCGACGATACGGATTACTTCCAGCGAAGCAATAATAATGAGTACTGGAAAGATCTTGGTCATATGTCCTCTTTAGGAGCAGAACAATATACACCTAGAGTAAAAAATCTAGTAAATTCCCTAAACAAATGATTTCAAAGATTAAGATCCTATTTATATCTTGGGATGGCCCACAAACTAATTACATGGAAGGGCTTTTTTTTCCCATATTCTCCGAAATTCAGAGACATTCCAACTATATATTTCACGTTCTTCAGTTCACTTTTGCGGATGAGTATAAACTAGCGACTATTCGAGAGGCAGCAGAAAATCTCAATATCATTTATAAGTCAGAAAAGATTCATAGAAAGCCAGTGGCCACTATCGGCAGTATCATCACTGTTCTTGCAGGATCAAAAAAGATTAGTCACTACGTAAAGAATCATAAGATTGATATTGTTATGCCGCGTACCACTTTTCCTGCCATGATGATGAATAAGCTGGGGGTCTATAATTACAAGGTGATATTTGATGCCGATGGGTTTCCTACAGATGAGCGTGTAGATTTTGCAGGGCTATCAGCTACTAGCATGATCTATAGATTTCTAAAAACCCAAGAACAAAAAATCGTTAGAAATGCAGATAGGGTGATGGTGCGCTCTCAAAAATCCATAGACGTTCACATTAAAGAAGTTGGTGCAGAATATTTAGATAAGTTTCATATCGTTTCAAATGGAAGGGATCCAGATCACTTCAAGCCGAATTCAGAGCAACGAGAAATTATTAGAAAACAGTTAGGTATAAAAACAGATGCAATCCTTTGGGTATATTGTGGATCCCTTGGACCACAGTATTGTTGGACAGAAATGATATCAATTTTTTCCAAATTTCACTCAACCCATGAAGATTCTAAATTTTTGATATTGACTGGGAACGAAGAATTAGCAAAGAACAACCTTCCTGAAGACCTCATAAATAGCTTTATTATTATGAAGGTGCCATTTGAAAAAGTCCCCAATTATTTGAACGCTGGGGATATCGCCTTTTCGCTTAGAAAACCTACATTTAGTACACAAGGCGTTGCCCCTATAAAATTGGGAGAATATTTATTGACAGGTATTTCCACGGTCGCATCAAAAGGAATAGGAGATACAGAGGTATTGGTTAGCAATATTCCTGGTGTTTTTCTTTATGATCATGATGATGAACATAGTATGGATAAAGTCGTTGAATTTGCAGAAAGTCTTTCAATACATACAGAAACCTTACGTACGGTAGGTTTGAAACATTTCTCTCAAAAAAATAGTGCTTTGAGTTACATTAAGGCCTTGGAGAATCTATGAGGATTCTGTATTTTACAAAGTACAGTAGATTGGGAGCAAGCAGTCGCCTACGTAGCTATCAATATATTCCTTACTTGAAAGAGTCTGGATATCATGTGGCTATATCCCCATTGTTTGATGATGAATATGTCAAAAGTCTTTTTACTGGGGATAGCGCATACAGTTCAATGATTAAAGGGTATCTAAAACGCTTTTTTGCTCTTTTTACCCTTTTCAAATACGATAGTGTTGTCATTGAATATGAATTATTCCCCTATTTCCCAGCATTTTTCGAATACATCATTTCTAAAATGGGAGTTAAATATGCCGTTGATTACGACGATGCTATATTCCATAATTATGATCTGAACCCCAATAAAATGATTAGGTTGTTATTGAGCAATAAAATCGCTAAAGTAATGAAGTACAGTTCTGTGGTCTTGGCGGGAAATGCTTATCTAGCTTCCTATGCAGAACGTTCCGGTGCCAAAAAGGTGGAGCTGCTACCCACCGTTATAAATGCAGATCGGTACCATCAAAAGGTCATAAGGCCGATCGATAGAGTAGTTATAGGATGGATAGGCTCACCTTCAACGTTCAAATATCTTAAAACCTTACTTCCCGTTTTTCAAAAGCTCAGTTTAAAAAAATCAATTGAAGTGCAAATTGTAGGCGCTGGTGATACTATGGGTCTACCTGAGATTGAAAGACAGGTACAATGGACGGAAGCTACAGAAGTAGGTTCTATTTTAAATTTTGATATTGGGGTGATGCCCCTAGACGATTCACCGTGGGCAAAAGGAAAATGTTCCTATAAATTGATCCAGTATTTAGCCAGTGGTATCCCAGTAATTGCAAGTCCAGTAGGGATGAATGTAGAAATCGTCAAGCAGGGTGTTAATGGTTTTCTAGCAGATTCCACAGAGGAATGGGAAAAGGCTTTTCTTACATTGATTGATTCCGTTGAACTGAGAAATCAATTAGGTCGGGAAGGCTATAAACTGATCTCAGAAAATTATACCTTGCAAGTTCAGGCACCTAGGCTGGTACATTTTCTACGAAATATGTAATAGGTCGCTATCCAAAATAGATTTAAAAGATTGTAGATAAAGTTATGTGTGGGATAAACGGTGTTTTTGAGGGTAAATTAAACGGTCATGCGCGTAGTGCCGAAAAAATACAACAGATGAACGATCTTATAGTTCATAGAGGACCTGATGATGATGGGGTATTTACGATGGTGAAGGAGGATTATGCCGTTTCTATGGGAATGCGCCGTCTTTCCATCATCGATCTAGCCTCGGGTAAGCAACCCATCTATTCCACAGACCGCAGCAAGGTGATCGTATTTAATGGCGAAATCTACAACTATATATCCTTAAAAAAAGATCTGGAAAAGGAAGGGGTTTTATTTGAAACCTCGTCTGATACTGAGGTGATCGTCAACCTATATGAGAAGTATGGGACAGATGCATTTTCCATGCTGGACGGTATGTTTGCCTTTAGCATCTATGATGCTACACAGGAGGCATTGTATATCGTCAGGGATTATTTCGGTGAAAAGCCACTTTACTATACCCAAGAGGGATCAAACTTTTATTGGGCAAGCGAGCTCAAATCCATTGTAAAGGTGAAGGAGAAGTCTTCAGCCATATGCAAAACAGGATTAAACCTGTATTTTCAATTGACCTACATTCCAGCACCTTACACTATTTATGAAGATGTACATAAATTGCAGGCCAACCATTTTATAAAATTTGACTGTAAGGGGAGCAGTTTCGCAATTCATCCCGTCGAGCACGCTTTCGCGAAAGCGGAACCAACCAACAAGATCGAAGCAATTAAAAAGAACCATGACCTGGTTCAGGAAACCGTAGCCTCAAGGTCTGTATCTGACGTACCCTTGGGGACATTTTTATCTGGTGGAGTGGATTCCTCCATCATTTCCCTTTGTCTATCCCAACACCTAACATCCAAAATAGATACATTCTCGATAGGTTTTGAGAAGAAATCCTTTGATGAGACGGATAAGAGTAGGCAGGTAGCAAAATTGATAGGTAGCAATCATCATGAATTTATTATAGGCGAAAAGGATCTTTCTACACATCTTGATGCGATACTCCTCAATTTTGATGAACCATTTGCAGACTCATCTGCACTAGCAAGTTATGTGGTGGCAAACAAAACCAGTGACCACGTAAAAGTGGCTTTAACTGGTGATGGCGGTGATGAGGTTTATGGAGGGTATAACAAATATTACATGGCTGCTGTTAATGCAAAGTACACCAGCCGTGTCCCAAGGAAATTGCACAACATAGGCGCATCGACGATTAAACCATTTTTGAAAACCCGTGAGGATAATAGGGGCAAGCGTTTCAAATTAAATCGATTATTGGATTCCATCGACTACGACGGTGATTTCTATTATAAAATTATCTCCTTGGGCTTCTCACAAAAAGAACTGGATACTATTCTTAAGGGAAATTGGGCTGCCATTGATGCGCTGGCCTATTATAAAAATAAGATAGGAGATAAAAATAGAACCCTTAGCGATATACGGGAGATGGATCGTCTTTTAAGCCTAGAGGGTGATATGCTGGTAAAGGTGGATAGAACAAGTATGCTTACTTCTCTAGAATGTCGAGCACCTTTTCTAAACAAGCACTTATGGAATTTTACACAACAGGTTCCAGAGAATTTTTTAATGAATGGGTGGGACAAGAAGCATCTGCTCAAAGAATCGTTTAAGCACTATTTTCCCGAAGGATTCCTCGATAAATCTAAAAAAGGTTTTGGGGTACCTGTAGGCGACTGGTTGCGTATGGGGTTGCGACAGGAACTGGAAAGCTATGTGGAAAAGGACTTTATGGAAAGACAAAACATCTTCAATTATGATGTCATGAAGGAGCTAGTAAACCAACATATCACTGCTCAAAAAGATAATACATTTAGGGTCTGGACTTTTTATTGTTTTCAAAAATGGTATGTTCATACCTTTTCAACCCAACCTACAAAAGAATAGCAATGCTTGATGTTCTTGTAATTTTATTAGTCACCGTCCTTGGTTTTACCGTGAAAAAATGGATAAATCGTGATTTCAGTGATTATAACGCCAAAATTCTAAATTGGCTATGGGCTTATCATTTGCTTTTTGGCGTTTTCTACTACTTATACATTGCATATGGTCCAGGTGGTGATGCACTGGGATACTGGCGTAATGCAAGATCATACAGCTTTGTTGAGTTATTAGCGCTTTTTGAATTGAATGGTCCAGGTACATATGGAATGCTTTTGATCAACTATTTTCCCTCAAATGCTTTGGGCTTGGGTCTATTGGCATCTTCATTAATTTATACTCTTCTCGGCTACGTAGGTATAGCCTTCTTTTACGCACTTTGTGTAAATAATATCAAATTCAATAGTAAGATTGGCAAATACTCCTTATTTCCCTTATTGTTCTTCCTCCCCAATTTTCATTTTTGGTCTGCTGGACTGGGTAAGGATACCATATGTTTTATGAGTATAGGGCTGTTTGTTTATAGCATGCAACAACCCAGTAAAAATTTGATTAAAATAGCCATCGCAATGGGGTTGACATATCTAGTTCGACCGCATATATCTTTATTTCTGGTGGCGGCATTTGGTATAGCATTTATGTTGGACGGCAATTTGAAGGTCTATCAGAAGGCGCTATTGTCAGTCTTGTTTCTTGGGGCATTTATTGTTCTTTTTGATGTATTTACAAGCTTTATCGAGGTAGAAAATCTCAATGCACAAACTATTTCAAAATATTCAGATGGTAAGGCCGCAGCTTTAAATGTGGATTCTGGAAGCGGTGTGGATATTTCCAGTTATCCCTATCCCTTGAAAGTATTGACCTATCTATACCGACCTTTGTTTTTTGACATCAATGGAATTCTTGCCGTTGTTGCTTCCTTTGAAAATCTTATTCTACTCTTGCTGAGTATTAAATTCATCCGCCTTAATCCTTTCAAGTTTTTTATGAAAGGGAGTTATCTTTTTAAGGGATGCTTTATTTTCTTTTTGATTGGTACGTTAACTTTTTCTTTGATACTTGGTAACCTAGGGATCATGTTAAGAGAAAAAAACATGTTTACCCCAGCCTTCTTTTTCTTTTGTCTGTGGGCGTATTCTTATGCTACTGAACAGCAACGGCAGACAAAAGCGATGGAACTGGCTTGAGAGAACATGGGTATTTCCGAACAAAGTAGTCCATCTTATTCCGTTTTGATATGATCAGTTCCTATTGATAAAAGGGTCAAAAGATGCAAGTAATATCATATCAATTCAAGGTGTATTTAAATTTGATTTGTACCCTTATCGGATTGTGGTTTTTGGAACTCGCTTTCGCGAAAGCGGGAATTTCGTGCTCAACAAGTCGTTCATTCTATACGTAGTTAATGTTTAGCCGATTCTTTTTCACTCTTTATCGACAAATTTTACATACTCCTACATACCAATTATATTTCCATAATTTTGCCTTCATAAATGCTTAAAATTAGGTCTGCAATTGCCTATACACATTTAATAAGACCTAAAATAACGCTGAGTGAATCAAGCATATACCGTCCCTGAAAATTGGCTGCCAGGAAACAAAACTGCGGCGGTTTGTTTTACTATTGATGATATTCATCCAGGAAAAAGCACAGACCATTTTGAGGCAGGAGGTGATATGGAGCATGGCGCTTTGGGTTTAGTACAATCCTTACTCGACCGGGTACCAGATTTGAGAGTGACTTTGTTTACCACAGCCAGTTGGAGAGAATCCACACCAGTGCCTACTTTCAAAACCTTGGCATCTATTCCTTATTTGAGGGATAATTTCCATCTTGCCAAACGATTGAAAAAAAACTCGATGTCCCTAACGCGACACCCTGCATTTATTTCTTATCTTAATCACGAGGAGAGGTTTGAGTGTGCCTTTCATGGACTTTACCACGTACACAAAGGATTGAAAATTCCGGTTGAATTTCAAAACCAAACCGAGAAAGAGTTTCTCTATATTTTACGGGAAATGAAGCGCATATTTAAAGAATCTGGCCTCAACTACTCCAACGGACTGTGTCCGCCTGGATGGAATGCTCCTGATAATCTACTTCGTTTGATGAAAAAGGAAGGCTTTGATTATGTTGCCTCTTCCCGGGATGTCAAAAGCCCTATTTCAAAAAATCAATTGGGGGAAATGAGCGGCCTTACTGGACTCCCATTGTTACAGCCATGTATACTATCGTATGATGGTCTTATACATTACCCTACAAATTTTCAAGCCACATCCACCTATGAACGGGCAAGGGATATTATAGCGAGTGGCGGCCTCTTATCCATAAAAGCCCATATTGTCAAAAATGTAGGCAAATACGTTGCTTTAGATGGAGTTGATAAGGAGTACATGGATTTTCTAGTCGATCTATGTTCAAAACTCAAGGCAGAGTTTGGGGAAAAAATATGGTGGACATCCATGGGTGAAATGACAAAACAAATCAACAACACATGATGGAGAACGAGGTAATTTATAATCCTTCAGGAATGGAGAAAGATTATTTGGGCAATTTGAATATTGCTTTTTCCAATTGGGGTGATTCTACTAATTATGCATGGGTATTTAATAGAAAAGTGGGGGATTTCAAAACGGATCAGCTTATCATAAAGCGCGAAGGGGAAGCCATCGCAGGATCTGCGATCACCTACCGTAAAGTTTCGTTGAATGCGACAGAGAATCTCAATGTGGGCATTATGACCGGATCCTGGACCTTGCCTGCCGCTCGTAACACGGGATGTTTCTCTACCATTATAGAGGAATCCAAAAAAATGTGTTTGGCAAATGGTGTTCAATTATTAACAGCTTACGTGACGGAAGAGAATCCTAGTTCACGACGGCTGGAAGCAGCAGGCTCTTTGATGATCCATTCTTGGAATCTATTTGCACCTCACATAATCACTGATACTAAAAATGACATCGTTTTGTTGGATGCAACCTTGGAGCAAGTTCAAACCGATATCTATGAGCAGTATACCAAATCTCTAAAGGGTACTGTTCACTTCAGCTATACCAAAAAAGAGTTTGTTTCCCAGTTTATACATCGACCTGAAGAAACGATAGTTTGTAAAGTAGGTGGGGAGTTTGTCATACTATCGTCGGGCTTTAATGCTATGAAAGTTTTACTAGCTACCTATCAAGACCTCGAACATCTTGAAGGCTTGCTAACAGGGATCAATAACTGGTGCATAAGTAAATATAAAAAGGCCATATTTCTTTATACTACAAATAGGGGGATGGCACAACATTTGTCAAGCCTTGATTATGAAACTAAAAAGGGATTCTATACAGTTATTGATTGCAATGCTACATCAAATCGCAGATTGATAGAAAACATCACTATTAGCATGGGAGATAAAATGTGATGAGAAAGCTGATAAGAATTACTACAGTTCCTCTATCCTTAGAGAAGTTGCTAGAGGGACAGCTAGAGTACATGCAGGAACACTACAATGTGCTCGCTATTGCATCAGAACCTGAAAAACTAAGGGAGTGGGGAGATAGGCATGGTATCAAGACTATAGCTATACCGATGACACGTAAGATCACCCCTTTCCAAGATTTAAAAACCCTATACAAACTATATCGACTTTTCTTGAGTGAAAAGCCAGACATTGTGCATACTCATACACCTAAGGCTGGAGTTAGTGGCATGATTGCAGCCTATCTCGCTCGCGTGCCTGCACGATTGCATACAGTGGCAGGGTTACCATTATTGATTGAAACTGGGTTGAAAAGAAAAGTATTAATGCTGGTGGAAAAAATAACCTTTAGGTGTGCCACGCATGTTTATCCCAATTCTTTTGTTTTACAGGATTATCTTTTGACAAACAATTATTTGCCTAAGAAGAAATCGAAAGTAATCGCAAATGGTAGTTCCAATGGCATTGATACTGCCTACTTTGATCCGGCTCGCTACACCGATGAATTTAAAACGCAACAACGCTCTAGCTTAGGAATACCTAAGGCCAATTTTATATTTGTTTTTGTGGGAAGACTGGTAGCTGATAAGGGTATTAATGAATTGGTAGAGGCTTATGCGGCAGTAAAAAAGGAGCATAGCCATGTAAATCTTTTATTGGTTGGTCCAGAAGAACCATTGTTGGACCCGCTGTTGACTGAAACGAGAATACGTATTAAAGAGGATGATTCTATCATTTCGGTAGGTTATCAAAACGACATCAGGCCTTTTTTGGCAATCTCAGGCGCGCTTGTTTTTCCCAGCTACAGAGAGGGATTTCCTAATGTAGTCATGCAGGCGGGTGCGATGGGTTTACCCATCGTAGCTACTGATATAAATGGTTGCAATGAGATAGTTAGTAAAGGGATCAATGGAATTCTAGTCAGACCGAAAAGCATTGTCGATCTGAAGGAAGCGATGTTAGCCCTACTGCAAGAACCAGAAACTTACAACCGACTTCAAGATAATGCCCGTCAACTGATTGTAAAAAGCTATGAGCGTAGCTATTTGTGGGATGCCTTGTTGCGTGAATATCAAACCCTTAAATTTAATGATTGAAAATTTAGAATTACCCAAGCGATTTATTTTTATCCATGTATAGAAATAGTATAAAACCAATTTTTGACATCCTACTTTCATTTGTAGTGATTATTGCGATTTCTCCTGTATACCTGATTCTGATGATCCTGTTAGGATATGTAAACCAAGGAAATCCATTCTTCACCCAATTGCGACCAGGTAAAAATGCCATAAACTTTAGGGTGATTAAGTTCAAAACGATGAATGATCGAAAGGATGAAAGAGGTCATCTTTTACCAGATGAAGATCGGATGCATGCCGTGGGTAAATTTATCCGGAAGACATCATTGGATGAATTGCCGCAATTAATTAATGTGGTTAAAGGAGATATGAGTTTAGTGGGGCCACGGCCGTTGCTGCCTAGTTATCTACCACTTTATTCTCAAGAGCAGTCCCGCAGGCATGAAGTAAAACCTGGTGTGACCGGATGGGTACAGGTCAATGGGCGCAATTCCGTAAGCTGGATTGACAAGTTTAAGATGGATGTATGGTACGTAGATCATCAAAGTTTCAAACTTGATATAAAGATTTTAATCCTTACGGTCAAAAAGGTTATTTTAAAAGAAGATATTAATTATGAAGGCCAGGCTACCACCTTGCCTTTCGAAGGAAATAAAAATCAGATATGATTGTAATTTATGGCGCAAGCGGTCATGGAAAAGTGGTAGCGGCATCTGCTCAAAGTGGGATGATTGAAATTGCCTACTTTCTGGATGATAATGAAAAGCAAAAATCCTTTTTAGGGTATGAGGTGCATCAAAAACTCAATTCAGATCACAAGGTTTTTATAGGCATAGGTAATAATAGAACCCGAAAGATGATTGTTGAGCAAAATAATTTTATTTTTGCTTCGTCTATTGTTGACGCTACAGCTACTGTAAGAAGTTCGTTTCCCCTAAGCGAGGGCACTTTCATAGGTGCATCTGCAGTTGTTAACCCTGACGTAAGCATAGGCAAACACACCGTTATAAATACAGCAGTTGTGGTAGAACATGACTGCAAGATTGGAGAGTATGTGCACATTTCACCAAATGCAACCCTAGCCGGCGGCGTCGTGGTGGGAGAAGGTACGCACATAGGCTCGGGCACAGTAATCATTCCTGAGGTAAAAATTGGGAAATGGTGTGTTATCGGTGCTGGCAGTGTGATTTTAAAGGATGTGCCGGATAACGCAACAGTCGTCGGAAATCCGGGAAAAATCATAAAGATAATCGACAGTGATAATATGTAGAACCTAGCCACTGAGGCTCGGTAATGAAAATAAATAAGGCTATCTCCCTAAGATTTTTTTATTTAATAATGGATAAAAATTATGATGCTAGATAAGATTTGGCTTTCATCTCCACATATGGGAGGCAAGGAGACTACTTATGTGATGAGGGCCTTTAATGACAATTGGGTCGCCCCATTGGGCCCAAATGTTGACGGTTTTGAAAAGGATCTGGAAAGATATCATGAGGCAGATGTAAAGATTGCGGCTCTTAGTACGGGTACGGCTGCAATTCACCTAGCTTTAATTCAGGCAGGTGTGGGACCTGGAGACGAGGTGATTTGTCAGAGTTTTACATTTTGTGGTAGTGCAAACCCTATTTTATACCTTGGGGCCACGCCCATTCTTGTTGATAGTGAAGTGGATACATGGAATATGTGTCCAGATGCGTTGGAAGAGGCATATTTGGATAGGGTTGCACAAGGAAAAAAACCTAAAGCAATTATTGCAGTTCATTTATATGGGATGCCCTACAAGGTGGATGAGATTCACGCTTTCGCGAAAGCGAACTCCATTACAGTTATAGAGGACAGTGCAGAGGCATTGGGAAGCACCTACAAAGGGCGCAAATGCGGCACATTTGGAGATTACGGTATATTGAGTTTTAATGGGAATAAGATCATCACAACAAGTGGTGGAGGGGCTTTAATTTGTCCCAACGATGAAGAAAAGGCAAAAACAATCTTTCTTGCGACACAGGCTCGCGATAGTTTTCCCCATTATCAACATAGCGAGTTGGGATACAACTATAGATTGAGCAACATAAGCGCAGGTATAGGTCGTGGGCAGATGAAGGTTTTGGATGAGCACGTAAAGTTGAGGCGGGCAATGAATTTCTTTTACAAGAAGATTTTTCAAAAGATAGAAGGAGTAACGGTCTTGACAGAGCAATCGGAAGATTATTATTCGAATTTTTGGCTCAGCACAATTCTAATTGACCCAGAAAAAACCAACGGTTTAACAAGAGAGGATTTACGGATTGCCTTGCAGGCAGTAAATATTGAATCCAGACCATTGTGGAAGCCTATGCATATGCAACCTCTTTATGAAAAGTATCCATATTATGGCGGTACTGTTTGTGAGAAGTTGTTCGATAATGGACTATGCTTGCCGTCTGGATCAAATCTCACGTCGGAAGATAGAGATCGGATAAAAAGGGCGATCAGATTTTTCTTTAGATTGGATAAGAAAGATGAAGAGGCTTATAGTTTCTTATTGAAAAGCTCGAGCTTAAAAGATTCTAAACACTCTTAAGCATTAGCATTATATTGCAAGCACTAAAAATAAGCATTGTGAGATGGAAATATTTTAAGGTACGAACACGTCAAATTCTTTGGAATGAAGACAATAGGGTTCGATTGCGTAACTTTAATTACCTTCCAAGATGGTTGGTAATTGCCATTGATCTTTCCATTGTAATTTTCTCCCTCTTTACAACCTTGCTTATTGCGACAAACCTTAATGTCGAATTCTATTCTGTACTTAGTAGATTCCAAGAATGTGTTTTTATATCTCTCGTCTATTTTAGTTCCTTTTTTATTTTCAGTACCTACGCTGGACTGATCCGGCATAGTACATTTGTGGATATTTTTAAGATTGCTACCTCCTGCTTCTTCAGCACTTTATTTCTGGTGTTTTTGAGTTATGCTTATTTTTTCTATTACGATCAAAAGATATTTCTGATACCTTTTTTGTTCATTAATATGGTGATCACGTTTTCCTGCATGTTAATGTTGCGATTGCTCGTGAAGTCTCTCTACTCATTTATGGTTACCATGGGGAGAAAAAAATTAAGGGTTCTCGTATTAGGGGTCAATGACGACAGTATCGCAGTTGGAGAGGCATTGGCTTCCACGGAAAATCAGAACTTCGTATTGGCTGGATTTGTGAGCTTCAAAAAACGCTACAAAAAGATAAAGATTCTGGGTGTACCTATTTTTAAGTTTGATGGCAATTTTTTTGAATCCATTGATGGGTATAAAATTAATGGAATTGTACTGGTGGGTAACCAGTTGAGTAACATAGAAAAAAACCAGATTGTTGATAGAGCGCTGGAGAATAAGCTTAGAGTTTATTTTGCCCCTACGATAACGCAGTGGGATAATGAAACTGATGCCAGCTTTCACATCAAGGAAATCCAGATTGAAGACCTTTTAGAACGAAGCCCTATAAAGTTAGATGACTCCCAAATCAACAGTTACCTAAATGAAAAAATAATACTAATAACCGGAGGTGCGGGATCAATAGGGAGTGAGATTGTGCGCCAGGTAAGCACATATCGACCTAAATTAGTAATCGTACTTGATCAGGCTGAATCGCCTTTACATTCTCTTGAGCTGGAACTGAGAAAAAATTTCCCAGACGTAAACTACGAATTTCTGCTGGCAGATGTTCGCAAGAAAAACCGCATGGAGATGGTCTTTGAGTCTCAACCGATATCCGTGGTTTTTCACGCAGCAGCCTATAAACATGTTCCATTAATCGAACGTAATCCAACTGAAGCCGTTCAGGTAAATATTTTAGGAACCGTGAATTTAGCAGATCTAGCTGGACAATATGGTGTAGATAGATTTGTTATGATCAGTACGGATAAGGCAGTGAATCCTACTAACGTCATGGGAGCAAGTAAACGTGCTGCAGAAATTTATGTGCAGGCTCTCATGAAAGAGCAAGTTTCCAAAACGAAATATATTACCACAAGGTTTGGTAATGTTCTTGGTTCCAATGGATCAGTCATTCCCTATTTCAAGGAACAAATTCAGAATGGAGGCCCAGTAACTGTAACGCACGAGAATATCATTCGCTATTTTATGACTATTCCTGAGGCTTGTCAGCTTGTACTGCAAGCAGGAACTATGGGAGAAGGTGGTGAGGTTTTTGTTTTTGATATGGGAAAACCAGTCAAGATCATGGATCTCGCTAAAAAAATGATTCAGCTTTCTGGATTAATCCCAAACAAAGACATTGAAATATCAGTCATAGGGTTGCGACCGGGAGAAAAACTTTATGAAGAGTTATTGAGTGATGCTTCTATCACGCTCCCTACACACCATAAAAAAATTATGCGTGCCATTGACAAGACAATGAAACTTGAAGATGTAATGAATTTAATTATAGAAATTGCAGCTGCTGCAGAAACATCGAAGGACGTGGTCATGATCAGTAAGTTGAAGATACTAGTTCCAGAATACAAAAGTGAAAATAGTATATACGAATTGTTAGATCAGCCAAACCATAGCAAACTATAAAACGACTTATTTAAAACCAATAGCACAAAATATTTAATGAAAAGAATAATTTTTATTTTGACAATAGTTACAGTCATAACTGGTTGTACATCAAAAAAAGACGTCGTCTATTTCCAAGATATCGATAATTTCCCGATGGAAAGAAGTGCCGATTATGTAACGACAATCAAGAAAAACGATTTGTTATCCATAATTGTTTCTAGCCGAAATATGGAAAATGTGCAATTCTTGAATCGTTCTTTACCTTCAGGTTCAGTATCGAATCAAGGCAATACCTCAAATGGTGGGGGAGCGATCCAAAACTATCTTGTAGATTCTGATGGATACATTGATTTTCCTACTTACGGTGCTATAGAAGTTGCCGGAAAATCAAAACAGGAAATTGAAAAAATGCTTGAGTCCAAGATTAGGGAATTGACGACTGATGCGGACGTTACCATACGAATAATCAACTTCAAAATAACTATACTAGGCGAGGTCAATAATCCAGGTGTTTTTGAGGTTCTGGATGAGCGTATAACTATCCCTCAAGCATTGGGACTAGCTGGAGACTTAACCTTATACGGAGAGCGCAAGAACGTTTTGTTATTGAGGGATTTGAATGGAAGCCAGCAGGCTGTTAAAATTGATCTGACGTCTGCTAGCGTAATATTAGGCGACTATTATTATTTGCAGCAAAACGACGTTCTTTACGTAGAACCTACAAAGACTCAAGTTCAAAATTCCAAAATAAGTACCGCAACTTCGATTTACCTATCTATAGTTTCTATAGCACTAACTGCTTTATTATTTTTTACCAACTAAATGGAAAACATACCGAGTAATAACGATAGCTCCTCTAGTCTATCGACTACAATCGCACCTTACATTAAACGATGGCCTATTATACTTTTAAGTATTTTGTTTTTTGGTCTTTTGGGATACATTTATTTGCGTTACTCTACTTCGATCTATGAGTCACAAGCCTCTATTTTATTGAATGATACAGGGGATGGAGGCATCAGTGAATTATCTGCATTAGGTGATTTAGGTGCCCTAGGTAATAATTTTAACAGCTTGGAAAATGAGATGGAAATCTTAAGATCCAGACGTTTGATGAAGCAAGTGGTAACCAACCTTAATCTAGAGGTTGGGTATTTTGGTGAAGGAGCGATTAAAACGACTGAATTATATGGTAATACCCCATTCAAGATCCAAGTCACTTACCCAGATAATCAGCAGGAAATAACGCCTTTCCAGATCTTTGTAAAAATTGATGAGCAATCTACTATTACTTATAGTTTCGAGGAAAACGTACCGTTCAAGAAAATCGAATTTGGTGAAAACGTGTCAAAAAATGGTGTAGACTTAAGTTTTATTACGAATCTCAACAACGGTGATAATGCTAGATCAGGTGGAAATTTTGTCGTTCGGGTCTACGATTTGGAAACCGTTACCAGCAAGTATTCCTCTAAATTAGTATTACAACCAGCCGTGCAACAGGGAAGTGTTATCGATCTATCTATCACAGATCCTATACCTAACAAAGCTTCTGATATCTTGGATCAATTAGTCAAGGTTTTTAATGAGGATGCGATCTTAGACAAAAACTTTGTTGCCCAAAACACGTTAAGCTTTATAGATACCCGACTGCAAAATGTAGTGGGAAATCTAGATTCTGTTGAGTTGAAAAAGGAACGATTTAAAACTGAAAACAATATTACTGATATATCTACAGAAGCAGTAATCAATCTGGAATCAAGAAACGAATTTAGAAACAAAGAAACTGAGCTTAGGACCCAGATAGCTATATCATCTGATTTACTTTCCTTTGTTCAAACAGCGGGTCCACAGGAATTACTTCCTGTCAATCTTGCCTTCGATAATCTATCCGTCAATTCAAGTATTGGACAATACAATGAAATTGTCACGCGACTTAGAAAGGCGATGCAAACTGCAACAGCCGCAAATCCCATAGTGGAAGAATTGGAGACGAGTAGACGCAATTACAGGGCATCAGTGATCTCTTCACTACAATCTTATATTCAATCGCTTAGACGTCAAATAAGTATTGTTTCCAGCAATGAGAATAGTGTATCAAGCAGAATTTCCCAAGTTCCTGGTGCAGAAAGAGTGACTAGAGATATTGAGAGAAATCAGAAAATTATAGAATCTATTTATGTTTACCTTCTTGAGAAAAGAGAAGAAGCTGCAATTTCACTGGCTGTGAAGTCTCCTAAAGCAAAAATCATCGATTCTGCTTTGGCTATCCGTACGCCCATATTTCCTAATGTTTATCAGGTGATTTTGGGTGCTGTTATTGCTGGATTGATAGTGCCGTTATTATTGATCTATGTATCCTCTCTCTTTTACAACAAAATAGAAAACAGAAATGAAATCACTAAAAAGTTAAAAACGCTGCCGTTTTTGGGAGAGATCCCAAAATTGGATTCCAATGATGCCCAAGTAATTGTTAAAAATGACCGTTCAATACTGGCAGAGTCATTCCGAATATTGCGAACGAATTTACAATACAAGATCGATTCTTTTGCGTTCAATACAGGTGCACCAGTTATAATAGTCACCTCTTCCATTAAGGGCGAGGGAAAGACATTTGTCGCATTCAACCTTGCCATGACAATGGCTAACTCAGGAATAAAGGTATTGTTGATAGGTGGTGATATTAGAAATGGTCAGCTGCAGCGTTATGCAACTGGATTGAGTAGCACAACTCCAGGAGTAACGGAGTATCTCAGAAACCCTTCATCGACTGCTAGTGAATTCCTTCATATTAGTGAAGAAAATCCAAATTTGCACATCATGCCTGCTGGTACAATTCCTCCCAATCCTGCAGAAATCTGGATGAGTAAAAAAGTAGAGGATTTATTTAGTTTTGGAAAACAGAACTATGATTTTGTCATCGTTGACTCTGCGCCAGCTATGCTTGTCACAGACACTCTTTTGATTAGCAATAATGCAGACCTGACATTATACATTACACGGGCAAATTATACAGAAAAACCTCTTCTGGACTTTATAAAAGATACCGTGGCAAATAATAAGCTGAAGAATGTCTCCATTGTCTTGAACAGTGTAAAGATGGCAAATTTCGGTTATGGAAATAAATACGCTTACTCCTACGGTGTGGATAAAGATACCACGTGGACCAAGCTTTTGAAATCCATAGGACTTAAAAAGTAAAGACACCGAAATCACAGTAAAGATTCTTTTAGGAAAAGATCTCTTTGTGTTTCTCCATCAAAAACGCTAAGCTCTTGTAGCGTCTTTTTGTGGTCTCAATATTCTGTATTTCAGATATTTGCTCTGTTTTATGTGCGTCTGTTCCGAAAAAAGCATAATTGTTCCTTTCCAATAAGGAGTTCGCTTTCGCGAAAGCGTCTTTTCCATAGTGGCCTGACAAGGACAGTAGATTCAGTTGTAAGAAGCAGCCGCGTTGTTGAAATGATATTATTTCCTGAACGCTCAAATAAGAATATCGCTCCGGATGAGCTAATACGGGCTTTAATCCCAGGCTTACCATTTCGAAAATCAATTCCTCCGCCTCGAAGGGCTTCTGGAAATAGCTGAACTCAAAAAGAAGGTGCCGCTCAGGCAGTGTTATATAATTCCCGCTTTCTAATAATTTTCTAAAACCAGCGTCCATCATATATTCAGACGAGGTCCCCAATAAGAAATCATCGTGATCTGTTAGTTGGATTTTGGTCGATTCAAAACACGATGTAATGGTTTTGACATCGTTTCCATAGTAATCCTCCATGGTATGCGGTGTGGTATACACACCCTTAAACCCTAGATTTTTATATGCCTTAATCATTGATCGGGTAACTTCAATATCTCCAGCGCCATCGTCGATATTTGGAAGTAAATGGTTATGGATGTCAACTGTACCTTCCAGCAAATCTGCTAGATAAACTTTCCGCTGAAAAAATATCATTTAGAATACTTCGCTATAAGCTGTTGAACCTCTGGCATTTCCAATACGGTAGGGTATAAGTCTTCCAGAATAATAACAAATTCAGGGTCCGACTTGAGCGCATTTTGAAGATGAAATCTTGCTTTGACCGATTCATTCAGCAGATAGTACGCTCCGGCGATACGGTATTCCAGTTCTACATGCTCGGGATAAAACTCTAGACCGTGATTAAGGTTAGAAACCACAGCTTCCGTTTCACCTAGCGCCAGCAGAATATCTGCCCGTGATATCCAGGTCGTTTCTTCATAATTGCCTAGCTCGATTGCCTTGCGGTAGCCATGTTCTGCTTCTTCAAAGAAATTAAGTCGCTTGTTGAGATTTGCGTAGCGTATCCAATATAGCGCATTTTCACTATCGACCTCTACTGCTTTCTCTATATAACTCAAGGCTTTGGGATAATTCAGTTGCTTTGTGTAATAATCTACAATTGCAATCCACCCTTTGTCCAACAAAGGATCTTCCGTGATTGTCTTGGTGAAGTATTTAAGAGCAAGTTCGTTGTTGCCCAGTTTATTATAGCACTTCCCTAATCGCAGGTAGGCAAATGAAGTGGGATCATCGAGCTCTAGGGTGATCTGGTAATTTTCAATTGCCTCGTTATATCTCCCCAGTTTTTCTAGGACCTTTCCTTTTTCTAGATAGGCACCGATAAAGTAATCATCAGATATAATGGCAAACTCAAATGCTGCAAGAGATTTCTCGTACATTTTAAGATCAAAATACTGCTTGCCCACTTGATGCCACGCGACCTCGCTGTAAGGATTCTTATTGAGAAACATGTTGAGGAAATCAATAGCTTGTTGGTTCTCTTCTAGAAAATCAAAACAATATATAATGTTGTAGAGCGCGCTATAATCTTCGTCATCCATTTCAAGACATTGCATGAAATTGAGCTTAGCATTGGAATAGTCTTCCATAAATAAAAATTCCATTCCCAATAAATTGTACACGTCTGCCTTATCGTCCGTTAGAATAAGCGCTTCATTTAGCAGGTGTATGGCCTTGTCATGCTTCTCCGTTTTGGAGTAGATGTTTGCTTTTTGAATATAGATTTCAGAGTTCTGTGGTTCCAGTTCGTGGAGCTGATTTAATAATTTGTGTGCTGGTTTGAACTTATCGTCGAACACTAACATCTCTGCCTGAAAAAGTTTTAAATTAACTGACCCTGGGTGCTGTGCCACAGCAAGATGAATGGCCTTACGAGCAAGAGCCATTTTACCCTCGTCCAGATAATGTTCGATGATTTCCTCAAATTCATCACTGTCAAAAAAGCCGACTTCATTAGTTTTGAGCATTAATTCAAACTTCTCAATGCTCATCTCGTCGTCATTATTCAGATTGAATTCCATAAGCGGGATTTAAATGATTCGTTCTTTACTAAGGTCAAAATTATTGCCAAAGTCTACCAGCCTTACCTAAATCTATTGTCAACATCTTATAAACAGGGAAAGCGTGTACTTTCTATCTATAAAACTCATCAATCACGCTGTTGAGAATCCTACATGCGTGATCAATTTCATCTAGCGTGACGGTGTACGGCGGCGTGATACGTATGGCTCGTTTTTCAAAAAGTAGGAGAAAGAAAATGACTCCACGATTGCGACACTCATCAACTATGGCAGCCGTGTATTTGTCATCGGTCAAAAGGGCAGCTAGCATTAGTCCGGTACCTCTTATTTGCGAGATGTGCCTGGAGTTTAAGCTTTCGCGAAAGCGTGCTTCCTTCACCTTCATTGCCTCCATGTATTTTTCCTGCTCAATTGCATTCAAGCAAGCAAGCGCCGCCGAAGCGATAACGGGATTACCGCCGAAGGTCGTGATGTGCCCCAACATAGGCGCTTTTTTAAAATAGGACAGGTGCTGTTCACTTGCTGTGAGGGCACCTATAGGCATACCGCCACCCAATCCCTTGCCACTCACTACCATGTCTGGAACTATACCATATTTTTCGAAATGCCACATGGTGCCCGTGCGACCTACCCCTGGCTGAATCTCGTCAAGAATAAGTAAAACACCTAACCTTGTGCAGGTTTCCCTCAATTGCGCAAACCATCGCTGGTCTGGCAATAAGAATCCCGCTGCACCCTGAATAGTTTCCATGATCACAGCAGCTGTACGTTTTGAAATTAGCTTGAGGTCTGGCAGGCAATTAAATTTAATGTGCCTAATGTCTGGAATCAAGGGTCTGAAAGCCGATTTCCTTTCTTCATAGTCCATCAAGCTCAATGATCCCATCGTGTTCCCGTGATAGCAATTTTCCATGGCGATGATCTCGCTACGTCCAGTGACGGTGCGGGCAAGTTTGATGGATGCCTCTATCGCCTCTGTCCCGCTGTTGACCAGATAGGTCATATTTAAAGGATCGGGTAGGGTAGCGGCGATCTTTTTACACAATTCTACTGCTGGTGCTTGTGCATATTCGCCATACACCATAACGTGTAAATACTTTTCTGCTTGTGATTTGATAGCAGCCACAACTGCTGGATGACAATGGCCTAAAGGTAAGGCGCTGACTCCAGCGACCATGTCTAGATAAGCGTTGCCACGTATGTCATAGATATAGTTGCCACTAGCGCTCGCGATCTCAAGTCCCGGTGCATATGGAGTGGTGGGTGCCTGATATGTGAAAAAATCCTGTTTCAATTCTCGCCTGTGCCAGGTAGATTTTTTACTTTGTCTTTTTCTCTGGTCTTAAGGTCTTTCTTCTTCAATTCACTATTTTTATTCAATTCGTCAGGGCTTTCCTTATCAAAAAAGTCGGGTTCTTCCACCGGTAGTGGTAAGCCTTGAATTCTTATTTGTTTAGGAATAGGTTTGCCTTTGAAAAGATCATCTTTAGAAAATATCTGTTCGTCCCCTCGCCACAACATGCCGCGCAATGTCCTTGCGTTTTCGGGTAATTCCTCTGGAGGGTAGGTTGTGCCGCGCACATCATCGTAATTGGTATTCACGGAAACTTCGCCCTCTTCAAATTCCAATACCATCTTGCCACTGGTACGTTTATCAATTCCAATCAATTCCTGCAAGTCGTTGCGCACGTAAATAAGGTGTTCTACATTTCTTGTAATGTTGACAACGTCTAGCACATCGTCCTTAAAAAAGCCTACCAATTCCTGCCCTTTAATCTGGTTGAAACCACCGGCAGTGTCTTGGTCCACGATAAATGCATTGTTGAATACCCGCAGTGAATCCAGTTTTTCTGTTTGTACGTTGCTTTGTATAAATATGCTATCGCCAGTCATCTGGCTTTTCCCACTCCACAAGATGGGGTTGCGTATCATTTTGGTGAGTCCAGTTGTTTGCCTGGACACAATACTATCTGACTTCCCACTCAAATCACTCTTATATAATCGCACGCCATAAAAACCGCGTATCAAGCGATCATTTTCCTTTCCCGTCACCATTAGCGTATCGGCGTGGATGTAAACGCTGTCTTGATCTTGTAACGATATGGCTACTGCTCTTTTGGTTATAAATACCGAGTCCTTAGCACGATAGACTTCTGCATAATCACCCTTGATGATGGATTTATTGATAGTATCGGTGATGACAATATTATTAACCGCGCTGGCAAAGTTGCGCGCGCGATTGAAAAATAAACTATCACCTTTTACATTCCTGTCGTTGTAATCAATACTGGAATTCTTGACAAAATATCCCTCGTCAACACGGGTGTCATAAAAACCGCGTTCACAGTAGACCTTACTCGTTTTTCCCGTTATGGTAGAGGGGCCATACATGTAAGCATGTCCCGTATCTGCATAAAAATTAAGGTGATTCGAGTTGATGACATATTCTGGATTTGTGACCACGACCTTGTCCAAAAACTGGTATTTCTTCTCTGCCATGAAATAGCGACCTACTCGACTTTTCAAGGTGCTAGCCGTGTCCCGCACAGTGCCGCCACTACGGTAATAGGCTTGCTGCTTTGAACGATCAAAATAGAGCGTATCCGTTTGGAGGGTAGATTCTGGGCTGCGCATATCTACGCTACCGCTGGCATAGGCAAGTTCAGAATTACCGTTATACTCGGCATATCGGGAATCCATGAAAATGCTATCTCCCTGATTCATTTTTACATTGCCAACTGCCTTGATAAAGTTGCTCTTCTCATAAAAGACCGCCTTGTCACAATACATTTTAATACCGCGATGCTCTATAAAAACCTGTGTACCAGAATTACCAAGATAGATTCCGGCGCCAGGGAATTGGACTTGGTCTACTGTTGCAAAGGGTGCAGTTACACGTATGAGAGAATCCACCGGTTGATCCTGTGCGGTAACGACCAGACCATAAAACATGGCGAATAATAAAAATAACAACTTTTTCATGATCCAATTTTTTGTTGTGAATCTAGTGCAATCCAGTCTATATTTTCTGGCCATTGCTCAACACTGGATACCATAACTCTAGAAGGTGCAGTATATTTTGCATCTGCACTTACGGCTATCGCGGTTATTTCGTACTTCAAATAATTCCATCCCGGCTTTAGATGGACACCATAAGAATTAGTGGCGCTGTAACTTTCGTCCGTGTCAGCCGTATATAAATTGATCGTTTCACCAGAGCCATCGATATTTACGTCATCCTTTGCATAAACGGCGAAATAATACCATCCCGTCGTAAAGGCTACTGACCCAGGTGAAAGAATACTTTTCATAAAATCGATGGAACTTGCTGGGTAGACAGTCGATAGGTACTCGTCTCCAGCAAACACTTCAAAACCGTAATACTTTCCGGCCATGGCTATGGGTTGGTTCCTTCCTTCAAATAAAATGGATTCGGCTGGTGTAAATGTATCTTGTGCAGACGGAATTTCCATCTCATACCCTGAGGATGCTTCTGAGTTCGCTTTCGCGAAAGCGGAAATCGTCAGCTCCATAAAATTATCAGGAAGCAAAATCGCGATATCGCCATTGGAACTAATTGTTCCCTGAAAGTCTGCGGGAACAAAATAACCCATCACGTTTATCTTACCTGAAGGCAAGTTCCAGCCAGAAACTTTACCATTAAGTTCCCTAGTTTCTTCAACTATCGTTTGATCAGCCGATTTTTTACAGCTGATAATGGATAGACAAATTATAAAACAGAATAGTAGCGGCCTAGTTCTATTCATGTTATAGCGTTATTTCTACTGCATTGTCAGGCTTTTGAAACAGCTGCTTATCCATACCGATGAATTTGATATTAGATAGCACTGCATCTCCTATAGTTGTAGTGGTGTCAACCGTGTCCGAGTAATTATAGAATTTCCATTGGTGGGCGATAGGAATGCCATCGATACTTTTATAATCTTCATAGCCTATGGCGTGTGCGTTTGTAGCTGCTTTAACTGCAGGCGTGCCGCCATAGGTGACTATGTAGCCTGCATAAATTAGCAAGTCAGACTCGCTGTGTTTATAGAGATCGTACCAGTCGTCCGGTGCATCGCCGGTACCAGCATCAAAAGTAAGCCGCAACACTCCATCATCTTTCAAGACCACATTTGTTCCTGTATCACTTAGCTTATAGGGTAAATTGAAAAAGTAGCTCCAAGTAAATACGTCAAATCGAGCACCATCCTTTGACGAACTTTCTGGCGTTAACCAAACTTTCTCGCCATCGAATAAAAGTACAGATCCATCTTTTCTCTCTATTCGAACATATTTCGAGTCCGTAGATAGAAATAGTGTTGCATCTAGTTTATCATTTCCATTAAAATTAAGGTCAATATCAAATTGGATAACCTCCTTCTCTAGATAGGCAGTTTTGTGATGGGCGCTCTCTATTTGAGACAATAAATCACTGGCAGGATTTGATGTGGTTGCTGTTATTGACTCTTCGGAGAGGTCTGCGTTTGGCTCTTTGGGTTCATTTTTACAACTGATCAACAGCAGGAGGGTGGGAAGTAATAATAGCAATTGTCTCATTTACCTAGTTTTATTGGTTTTAAACATCGAGTCTAGAATCGTCTGTATCCCTTGGTACATGAATACGACGGCCAAAATTGCAAACGCAATCCCGGGCAGTAAAAAAATAATGGGATGATCACTTCCAGCACCTATGTATATGAGAATAGGGCCAGCAATAAAAAACGGAATAGCGAGCATCAATCGTTTGATTCCCTTGCTCAGTACATCGCGGTCGGTAGAGGGTTGTGTATCCATTAACAAATTCCTACGTGGTCCAACACTTTGCGTACACTTCCATATTTCTTAAGGAGCTCATTGGCAGATTCGTAATCCAGATGAGTAGATTCCATGATCATTCTTGTACCACGATCCACTAGTTTGTCATTACTTAGTTGCATATCTACCATTTTATTCCCTTTGATATGACCTAGTTTGATCATCACACTTGTGCTTATCATGTTGAGAATCATTTTTTGGGCAGTGCCAGCTTTCATACGGCTACTACCCGTAATGAATTCGGCTCCTACAACGGCAACTATGGGATGTTTAGCTGTTAGTGCGAGCGGGCTACCAGGATTACAGGTAATACCAGCAGTGAGTATATTATTCTTATTGCACGCCTCTAATCCACCTATGACATAGGGTGTGCGACCGCTTGCAGCAATGCCTATTACCACGTCTTTATCGCAAATCGTATGTTTTTTGAGATCTTTAAAGGCTTGTACTGTATCATCCTCTGCATTTTCTACGGCATGTCTTATGGCGGTATCACCACCTGCAATGATCCCGATCACCTTGTCTGCCGCCACGCCGAATGTTGGGGGGCACTCACTGGCATCCAGTATTCCCAGTCGACCGCTGGTACCAGCACCTATGTAAAAGAGGCGCCCGCCAGCTTTCATCTTTTTTACAATCACATCAACAAGTACTTCAATCGCCGGAATAACCTTTTGCACCGCGAGTGCTACGGTTTGATCTTCTTCATTGATGGCGCGCAGTAAATCAGCCGTTTCCATCCTTTCCAAATCATTATGCTTAGAATCCTGCTCTGTAATGTTGTTAGATTTCATGTAATTAGTTATATGTCCCTTCGACTTCGCTCAGCACGACGCGTGTAAACGTATGTATCCAACTACCATTAATAACCTACAATCCCGACAATTTCTAGGTCGTAACCGATCATCCCGATGCGCTTGCTTTGCTCGCTATTGGTCATTAATTTGAGTTTTGATATATTTAAATCGTGCAATATCTGCGCACCTATCCCATAATCCTTATTATCCAGATTACGTCGAGGTGCTTTATGCGTGCCATTTTCCTGTAACTCCTTTAATTCTTCCAGCCTTCCCAACATGTTTTCTGGCTCAAATTGCTGATTGATAAATACAATTGCGCCGTTTCCTTCTTGGTTCAATCGCTCGAACATTGCGTCCAGCTTGCGATCTGCCTCTGATGTCAACGTGGAAAAGAGGTCATTGTTTACCTGGGTAGAATTCATGCGTGTAAGCACTACCTGGTCGTGTTCCCAGTCACCTAGAGTTAAAGCGATATGGATTTGATCATTAGTTGTTTGTTGATACGCACGCAGACGGTATTCACCAAATCTGGTTTGCAACATAAAATCTTCTTTCTTAACAATGAGACTATCGTTTTTCATACGATAGGCGACCAAGTCTTCTATGCTCACAAGTTTTAGATCATGCTTGCGGGCAACCTCAATAAGTTGTGGTAATCTGGCCATGGTGCCATCCTCATTCATGATTTCAACAATAACACCTGCGGGTTCATGACCGGCCAGTCTGGCAAAATCGATGGCAGCTTCTGTATGACCGGTGCGTCGTAAGACTCCACCATCCTTGGCCTTTAAGGGGAAGATATGGCCAGGCTTACTCAAATCATGAGGCTGCGTTTCCTTATTGATAATAGCTTTTACGGTTAGCGCTCTATCGCTCGCGCTAATTCCAGTGGTTACTCCATGACCTCTCAAATCTACGGAAACCGTAAAAGCAGTTTCCATCGGGTCAGAATTGTTGTTGACCATCATGCTTAACTCTAACTCTTTTACTCGCTGCTGGGTGATCGGACAACAGATAAGACCACGACCGTGGGTCGCCATAAAATTGATCATTTCTGGTGTCACTGATTGTGCACTGGCTAGAAAATCACCCTCATTTTCCCGATTTTCATCATCTACTACAATAATGACCTTCCCGGCTTTTATGTCAGCAATGGCATCTTCAATTCGGTCTAGTTTTACTCGGGATTCCTCTTGTACTGTGATCATTGATCTTAGTCTGTAGTTTGAGGACAAAGATAAGGATTAAGCAGACGTGGCTGGTGTATTGGGCTTCTTTTTGAATTTGTCGAACAAGGCTTTGAATGTAAAATTAGTATCAAAAAAACCTTGATCTGTTGTTGCTCGATAGGTTAAAAATATCCCGATTGGAAAGATGATGGCAGTACTCATCCAGGCACCCATCCATGCAGGGAATGCACCCTCAGCCGAAGCTTTTTCAGCAAAAATTCCTATAAAGTGATATGTCAGAAAAAATATGGTAGCAATTACGAGCGGCAAACCCATACCACCTTTTCTAATGATAGCACCCAATGGTGCACCTATAAAAAACAAAATTATACAGGCGACACCCAGTACATATTTCTTATGGATCTCAATTTCATATTTGTTAATGCGAACCAGCTCATTTTGTAATTGAGCCTTGCGTGTTTCCAATACATACTTTTGCTGCGTCACCTTATTCTTGGCACTTTCTAGAATGAGGCGCTGCTGATTTAGGTTCAAGTCTTCGAGAAAACTCTGCTTGCCAGAATCGGTAGTCAAATATTGGGTTAAACGAGAACGTAATTGCTCTGGAGCCCATTTAATGACCTGGCTATCGTTATAGATATCTTTATTCGCATTGTATTTATAGGAGAAAGAATCGATTTGTGACTTGAGCTCATTGATCTTGAGCATTTGGTGGTCGTCGGTGACATTTTCACTATCCATGTCCACATCATTCAATTCTGATACATCTACATTTAAGGTATAAGTGTCAAAATAGCTTTTGACGAATGGTGATGACGCACGCTTGGCAGGATCATCCACAAATAGATCTTCGTAGTAATTACCATTGGTAAGTACCAATTGTATAACATCAGATTTTAGTGAACTTTTTAATTCACCTTTTTCACTCTTAATAACGCGATAGTTTCCTGAACGCTTTGGATTCTTTCTGTGAATGATAACATCTGTCAGAAACTCGCCCTTCTCACCGGTTTTGTCTGCTACCTTGATGTTAATATCTCCTAATTGGTTAAAGACATTTTTACTGATTGCCATGGCAGGTTTTACCTGCGCAATATTACGGCGCAGGTTGCGCTGTTTTAGGTGTCCCCAAGGTATTACCGTATTTGCAAAAACAAAGCTTGTGACCCCTAGAGAAACTATCACAATGGTTAAGCTTAGC
>JBBSPH010000001.1:0-32550 GCA_038258985.1 Flavobacteriales bacterium | reverse complement strand
CTAGGACAACTTCCTGACCGGTTTGAATATCTGTCGCAATACAAAAAAACGGAATGGGAAGTTTATCAAACTGCTCGATATCATTGACGTGGGAAAGCAGTTGTGACAATAGATTATAGACATTTTGTCCCTTGCTCAACGAGTTCGGCAAATTGATTTTAAAGTCCTTGAAAGGTAGTGTGACTGCGTACCGCTCGTTCTCACGGCGCTCGTAGTACGTTTTTGCACTACGCGGGATCTCGTCAGAAATGATGTTGTTGAAATTGGTTTTGATAAAAATCGAGTCGATCTGTTTGCCCGTATATCCAGACGCGTAGAGCGAACCCACAATCGCACCCATACTGGTACCGGCGATATAATCTACCTTAATGCCTAGGGAATCTATAACCTTGAGGGTTCCTATGTGAGCAAGACCCTTTGCACCACCGCCTGACAGCACGAGACCTATTTTTTGTTCAGGAGTCGAGGGAATTTGTTGCGCTGTGGTGTAGTTCGCTTTCGCGAAAGCGAAAACCACCACCATCAACCACCAAAATTCCTTATTCTTCCTCACTGTAGAAATCTACGATTTTTTGTGCCTTGCTGTTTCCCACTACCGGGATCAATTCTTGCATGGTTGCTTCCTTAACGCGTTTAACTGACCTAAAGTGCCTCAATAATTCCACGGTTGTCTTTTCACCTATTCCTGGGATTTCATCCAGTTCTGTCTCAATTGCCTGTTTGCTGCGCTTGTTCCTGTGGTGCGTGATCCCAAAGCGGTGCGCCTCGTTCCGCATTTGCTGTATAACCTTCAGGCTTTCAGAGCGTTTGTCCAGATATAAAGGTACGGGATCGTTGGGATAAAACAATTCTTCCAGTCGCTTGGCAATCCCGATAATCGGTATTTGCCCACGCAAGCCTAGCCGCTCCAGTGCGGTCACACCGCTGGAAAGCTGTCCTTTACCACCATCGACGATAACCAGTTGTGGCAATGGCTCATCCTCTTCCAATAATCTGCGATAGCGTCTATAGACGACTTCTTCCATACTGGCAAAATCATCCGGCCCATCCACGGTTTTGATGTTGAAGTGGCGGTAATCGCTTTTGCTGGGTTTGCCGTTCTTGAAAACCACACAAGCCGCTACTGGATTGGTTCCCTGGATGTTGGAATTGTCAAAACATTCCATGTGCCGCGGTTCCTCGTCCAGACGCAGGTCTGCCTTCATCTGGATCATTAATCGATTGACGTGGCGGTCTGGATCGACAATCTTAATGGTCTTGAATTGCTCTTGCCGGAAAAACTTAGCATTGCGCTCTGATAGTTCTACAAGGCGTTTCTTGTCGCCCAGTTTAGGTACTGTAACTTTTATGTTTTCGCCTAGATCAACCTCAAACTGAGTATAGATTTCTGTGCTTTGAGAATCAAATCTGGTGCGCAGTTCCACGATGGCGAGTTGCAACAGGTCCTCGTCCGTCTCGTCCAGCTGTTTTTTGAGCTCCATCGTGTGGGAACGAGTGATGGAGCCGTGGTTGATCTGGATATAGTTGACGTACCCGGCAGCCTCGTCGCTCACCACGGTAAAGATGTCAACATTGGATATATTCGGGTTGACGATGGTAGATTTGGTCTGGTATCTCGTGAGAATATCCAGTTTGTCCTTTATAATCTGCGCGTCCTCAAACTCCATATTTGCCGCCAGCTCCCGCATCAACACCTCAAAATAACTGACCGCTTCTTTAAAATCTCCTTTGACAATATTCCTAATTGCCTCAATATTTCTATTGTAGGCGACCTCGCTTTGCAATGCCACGCAGGGTCCCTTGCAATTTCCTATGTGGTATTCCAGGCACAATTTGTATTTGCCCGCCTGTATCTTTTCTTCCTGTAGATCATATTTACAGGTACGTATGGGATATAATGATTTAACTAATTCCATCAGGGTTCTTACCGTGCGCACGCTGGTATAAGGGCCGTAATATTCACTGCCGTCCTTAATCATTTTGCGGGTTAGGAAAATTCTAGGGAAGCGCTCATTCTTGATGCACAGCCACGGGTAGGTCTTATCGTCCCGCAACATGATGTTGAACTTGGGCGCCCGGGATTTGATCAGGCTGTTTTCCAGCAATAACGCATCGCTCTCCGTCTTGACAACGATATGTTCGATGCGCACGATCTTTTTTACCATCGTCTTGATGCGGTAGCTATCGTGGTTTTTTGTAAAATAAGAGGAGACCCTTTTTTTGAGAAGCTTTGCTTTTCCTACATACAGTAGGCGATCGTTTTTGTCAAAATAGAGATAAACGCCCGGCGACAGCGGCAGCGTCTGTATCTGGACCGTTAGTGGTGGTACTTCCATAGCAGGGTAAAGGTAGTAATTTAAGCAACTGGCAATAGTGAATCAAATGGTAATGCCAGAGAATTTTAAAGGAGTTGCGTGGGCGGTTTGCTTTGGTAATTCGGCGAGCTCAACATGAACTTTTTTTTCGCTTTCGCGAAAGCGGAACATCATTCACCAGTAGAACGACATCTACAACTAGAAATAGAAACCAAATTTTATCGCTTCTACATTTTGAGGTAAATTGGCTTAAAAAGAAAATATGTCAAAATTCAGCGAGATTATAAATGATGAGGTGCCGGTATTGGTTGACTTTTTTGCCACGTGGTGTGGCCCGTGCCAGACGATGATGCCAGTTCTGGAGCAATTGAAACAGGAATTAGGTGATAAAGTCAAGATTATCAAGGTCGATGTGGACAAAAACCAACCGCTGGCTACCAAATTCAACGTGCGAGGTGTACCCGCCTTTCTCATCTTTAAAAATGGCAAGCAAATCTGGCGAGGTGCCGGCGTACAACCACTAGCCGATTTGAAACACCGTATACAGACGGCTTGAATACACCTATTCACCGCTTATCACGATGCTTTACCGCTCATCATAATTTGGTTTGAGAAAAGGAGGCAGTCCCGTAGTTTTGGGTCAACATTAAAATCCAACCTTATGAAAACTACACTTAACATCGCTCTATGGATTATTATTCTATTCTTATCCATTATAATGAATGCGCAGGATTACCAAGGCTCCTGGCTAGGAAGTATTCAGGGAATGCCGCTCATTTTTGAAATATCCAAAACCACTGATGGCTACACCACAAAAATGCAAAGTCCCAAGCAATCGCCTCAATTTCTCCCGATGGATAATACAACCATCGTGGATGGTGAAATCACCATGAAACTTGCCGCTTACAAAATCTCCTACACGGGAAAACTAGAAAACGGAAAAATCATGGGAACATTCTCTCAAGGAGAAGGCTCTGGCGCTATGAATCTGGAGCAAAAGAAATATGTAGAAGTCAAACCCAATCGCCCTCAAACGCCAGAAGCTCCCTTTCCCTATAAGACCGAGGACGTTACTTTCAAAAACCCAAAAGCCAGTGACATTACCCTCGCGGGAACACTCACACTGCCTGTTGATGTTGTCAGCCCGCCAGTGGTGATACTAATTTCTGGCTCTGGACCTCAAGACCGCAATGAAGAGTTGTTTGACCACAAACCATTCCTACTCATCGCAGATCACTTGACCAAAAACGGTATCGCCGTACTGCGTTATGACGACCGCGGCGTTGCAAAGTCAGAAGGAACACAGAAAGGTGCCACCAGCGTAGATTTTGCCACCGATGTCGTGGCAGCCATTGCTTATCTAAAAACTAGAAATGATATTGATCCAGAAAAAATCGGACTTATAGGACATAGTGAGGGTGGACTTATTGCGCCCATGGTGATTGCAGACCATCCCGATAACGTGGCTTTCTTTGTTTCCCTTGCCGGTCCTGGCGTGCGCGGTAAAGAAGTACTGATGCCTCAAATGAGAAAGAACAACGAATTTTACATAGACAGCACTGCCGATATTGATTTTGAAATGAACGTCATGGAAGCCATTTTTGATGAAATCATCGCCCAGCCAAATGCTGCGGACGAATACATGAAAACAGCTATTCTTACTATCGTTAAAGAAAAGGTTGACAATGCAGATAGCGCTGTCCAGTCAAAATTCACACAAGAGAACATAAAGAGTCTGGCTAATCAATTCAGCGATCCGTGGTTCAGGTATTTTATTGCCTACGATCCTACCAGCAATTTGGAAAAAGTGACTTGTCCGGTGCTGGCGCTCAATGGGTCGCTGGATTATCAGGTGGTTCCAGAAATCAACTTGCCTGCTATGGAGGCCGCTTTCGCGAAAGCGAACAACCAAGATGTAACTATCAAAACGATCCCAGGACTCAACCACTTGTTCCAGAATGCTACAACGGGAAGCGGTGGCGAGTATGCCCAAATCGAGGAGACCTTTGATCCAGAAACCCTGACACTTATTTCTAGCTGGATAAACGCAAGATTTTAATAACCCTAAATTACGGCCTCGATGAGTAATCCTTGAGGCTTTTCTTGCTATGAAACTATCCAAAAAACACCTGTACTGGCTGCTCCAGATCCTAGGCTGGGGAATCCCGTTTATGCTCAATGCTGTCGCGAAATTATTCATCGGCATTTTTTCACTATCTACGAGCTACATTCTTTTAGAAAACTTGACCTTGATGGTGACAGGT
Organism: Flavobacteriales bacterium; assembly: GCA_038258985.1. Lineage (GTDB taxonomy): Bacteria > Bacteroidota > Bacteroidia > Flavobacteriales > Flavobacteriaceae > Nonlabens. The sequence continues at coordinate 27,971 of JBBSPH010000001.1, read as the reverse complement.
ATTACAGTTTCGCACGGATTCAGGGCGATTTATAGTGTAAAAATAAAAGGCAGGGAATGGGACCAGCGCAAGGTGATCTGGACAGCCGTCTTGCTGGTGGTGAGCGCGGTGATCATCTTTATTGCGGTAGAAATCCTGTGTAGTTTCTGGTATCAATTGCTTGAGCATGAGGATGCTGAACGCTCCATAACCAACTATGCAATCACATTTATCAACAGTTTTATTTATCTGTTGGTTTGGTTCATGCTGTATTTGCTGATCAATTATTTTATACGCAACCAACAATTGCGGGTCGAGCGGCTACAATTGGAAAACAGGGCAAAGGAAAGCCAACTCAATACCTTAAAGGGACAGATCAACCCACATTTTATGTTCAATAGCCTCAACAATATCCGCGGTCTGATGCTGGAAGATGTGGACAAGGCACGGGATATGTTGACGCAATTGTCAGAAATGCTGCGGTTTTCGCTTTCGCGAAAGGAGGCAGACCAGGTTCCGCTGGTAGAAGAACTAAGTGTGGTACGCAATTATATCGCACTCTCTAAAATTCAGTTGGAAGAGCGTTTGGAATATCAGGAAAATGTTGATGAAGATGCACTGCAGGTAGAAGTCCCGCCCATGCTCATACAAATGCTGGTGGAGAATGCCATCAAACATGGTATCGCCACGCTTAAAAAGGGAGGTAATGTTATTTTGAACATTCAAATGGACACGGGACACCTTACGATAAGGGTGACAAACGATGGGATTTTAAATACCGCTACTGCCGGCACTCAAGTAGGAGTGAGCAACATAAAACAAAGACTTGAGCTACTTTATAGTAACGAGGCAAGCTTTCAGTTATCTGAGCAAGCAGGGCAGGTTCACGCACAGGTCAAAATCCCAATTCAATGAATACAGTCGGAGCAATCATTGTAGAAGATAGTAGGCTAGCCCGCAACGAGTTGAAAGAGTTGCTCAAACAGCATCCACAAATACAGGTGCTCGCCGAAGCTGAAAATGTAGATCAAGCCTATGCGCTAATTACAGAACATCGTCCAGATCTTATTTTTCTGGACATCAACATGCCGGGCAAGAACGGGTTTGACTTGCTAGAAATGCTGGATGATGTTCCTACAGTTATCTTCACTACCGCTTATGACGAGTATGCCATCAAATCTTTTGAATACAACGCATTCGATTACTTACTCAAGCCCATTAGTACAGAGCGATTTGGGAAAAGCATTCAGAAAGTCCTGCTTCAACTGGAAGAAAAGCGTATAACAGATCATCAAAAATTGACACCTGAAAGTCAGCTGTTCATTAAAGATGGCGATAGTTGCTGGATGGTGAAGCTGAATCAGATTTCGCTATTTGAAGTGGATGGGAACTATACCAAGGTCTTCTGGGAACAGAACAAACCCATGATCTACAAATCCCTCAATCAAATTGCGGAAAAGCTGAACGAGGTCAATTACTTTCGGGTGAATCGACAACAAATTGTTAACCTAGACCACATCAAATCCATAGATCCCTATTTCAATAACACCTTAAAAATTACGCTCAAGAACGACATCACGGTAGAGGTTTCCAGAAGACAAACCTTAAAGTTTAAAGAACAGTTGGGCTTATAACCAGTCAACTTTTTATTTTTAAGGCAATCGATTCAGAAATTTGGATGGGAAAATCCAGAAAGGTTAATCAAAAGTAATTGCGATAATGAACGGACATAAAAATGTATTAGGGGAGAAACTCATTGGTTGTTGTACTGATCCCATGACGGGATTTTATAGAGACGGTTACTGTAGAACCTCAAATGCCGACACGGGAACACACGTGGTGTGTGCTGTAATGACCAGAGAATTCCTTGAGTTTACAAAATCTAAGGGGAACGACCTTTCCACGCCCATTCCTCAATTCCAGTTTCCGGGTTTGCAACCTGGCGATAAGTGGTGTTTGTGCGTTAACCGCTGGCTAGAGGCAGAAAAGGCGGGCTGTGCGCCCTATGTTGATCTTAAGGCTACCGACCAAAAAGCACTCGAATACACTGATGTCAATGTACTCAAAACCTATGCAGAATGAGTAGAGGATTTGTCAAAGAAGGAGATCAGGAAGAACCCGTCGTCATACCATCGCGCGCAGTATTGCCAGATGGTGCAATTAACTACGTCACTCCCAACGGTAAAAACCAATTAGATACAGAATTACAGGATCTTGAACATGAGCTAGGTAATTTAAACAACGAGAATGAAACTGATTTACGTCGTTCTCAAACCCTTCTGCACGGTAAGATCAAGTTACTAAAAGAAAGAATAGCGAGCGCCAGGATTCTGGAACCAGAAGATCAGGCGCAGGATGAAGTTCGATTCGGTGCAATGGTCAAGTTTAAAAACAAATCGGTTAGTGCAGTTCAGAACATAACGATCGTTGGAGTCGATGAAGCAGATGTCTCCAGTGGGAAAATAGCCTTCACCACGCCCATTGCAAAAGCGCTTGCAGGTGCTCACGTAGGAGAAACGGTGGAATTTAAGTTGGGTACTGAAGTACGCCAGTTAGAAATTTTAGAGATCAAGTATTGATCAGCTTTTAATTCAGAATGCAGAATTTTGCTTTGGGATATGAACTTAAAATCTTTTGATAACTGATCAGTGCCAGTGATTTTTTTTCAGGTTCGTAGCTGCGATGATTACATCCATCCGTGAGATTTGACCTATAAGTTTTCCATTTTCAATAACGGGAAAACGACGGTGGCCGGTTTTTAAAAATCGCGCGGCGGCCTCGAATATATCTGCCTCTGCATCAATAGTAGAAACTTGTGAACTCATGTAATCGCCCACTGTTTTATCACCTACGGGCATATTGTGGTAACGACTGTCGCCTATCACCTGCATCAGATCTGTATCACTGATAATACCTATCAAATTTTGATTTTCGTCAACAACTGGCCCACCCGTGATGCGCTGTTTAAGAATCGTTTCCATCACCTCATTAATATTCTGGTCTTTAGAAAAAGTGATGAGTTTGCGCTTCATGTAATCTTTTACACGTATTGCTTCCCGCTTATTTTCCGTGGTCTCCGCACGACGTCCCATAAAACTTTTGATGCCCATAATGATATGTTTAAAATATAGTCTAGTAAGTTAGGTAATTCTTTGTTAATTAGGAGTCTTATTACTACATCAGTTAAAAATTAACACATTTAGGTTTGAATCGATTTAGTTTACCAGTTATCCCTTAATAGCATTGACATTGGATTTAGTTCACTTTCGCGAAAGCGAACTACTAATGCAAATTATGGATACGAAACAATTTAGAATCATTTTCAATACCAGTCGTTAGACCTTATCTTTGTAGCAATTGCAAGCAAAATGAAGATAGAAAAGAAAGATGTGTTACAGGCGCTGGAAACCATTAGCGTTCCTGGTGAAGGTCAGAACATGGTAGAGAGTGGTGCGGTGAAGAATGTGCTGGTTTTCGGCGATGAGGTTATCGTGGATATCACCATAACAAACCCTGCCCTGCAGGCTAAAAAGAATGCCGAGGCATCCATCATTCGCGTAATCCAAGATAAATTTGAGACGGCAAAAGTAAAGGTGAACCTAAAGGTAGAGGCACCGGTAAAAGAGAACAACGCTCCAGAAATCAAGGGGAAACCAATCCCAGGCATTGACAGTATTATTGCCGTGGCTTCTGGAAAGGGTGGTGTTGGTAAATCAACCGTAACCGCAAACCTTGCCGTGACGCTTTCTAAAATGGGCTTTAAAGTTGGCCTACTGGATGCTGATATTTATGGTCCATCTGCTACTATCATGTTTGATGTAGTCAATGAACGTCCATTATCTGTCACCGTCGATGGGAAGTCAAAAATGAAACCGGTCGAGAGCTATGGCGTGAAGGTGCTGTCCATTGGTTTCTTTACAAAATTGGATCAAGCTGTTGTATGGCGAGGCCCGATGGCCAGCAAGGCATTGAACCAGATGATTTTTGATGCAGACTGGGGTAAGCTTGATTTTTTGCTTGTAGACTTGCCTCCAGGAACCGGTGATATTCATTTGAGTATCATGCAAGCGTTGCCGTTAACTGGAGCAGTTGTGGTAAGCACGCCACAAACGGTTGCATTGGCAGATGCCCGCAAGGGAGTAGCTATGTTTCAGCAGGAAAGCATCAATGTGCCAGTCTTGGGAATCATAGAGAATATGGCTTATTTTACACCACCAGATATGCCAGAAAAGCGATACCATATATTTGGCAAAGATGGCGCGAGACATCTCGCGGAAGATCTAGACATACCATTTTTGGGAGAGTTACCATTGATTCAAAGCATACGGGAGGCAGGTGACATAGGCCGTCCTGCAGCACTTCAAGAAGGAACTGATATTGAAAAGGCATTTATTGATATTACTAGAAATGTGGTAACAGAAACTGTGCGCCGAAACGACCAAATGCCGCCCACTGAGGCAGTGAAAATAACTACGATGGCTGGTTGTATTCCCGTAAATAAGAAACGATAATGAACGATACCGAACTTAAAGCAGCAGTAGAGGCAGGACTGGAAGAAATCAGGCCTTTTCTGCAACGTGATGGCGGCGACATTGAACTTGTCTCCATTACCGATGGTACAGATGTTAAGGTCCGGTTATTGGGAACTTGTGTGGGTTGCCACGTCAACCAAATGACCCTCAAATCTGGAGTTGAGCTGACTGTCAAAAAACATGCGCCTCAAATTAAAACGGTCATTGATATTTCAGGAGCAGTGGATAAGGAGGAATACCGCGATCATATCGATATGGATAGGTAGCAGATTATAAATCTCAAATCCCAAAATCCAAAACTCAAATCGAGAATTTGTAATTTGATGGAATTCAGTAGCCGTTTAGACTGATTAAATTTGTCATTCCCGCTATTTTTAAAACTTCTAATCTCTATTCTCTATTCTCTATTCTCTATTCTATTCTGAATTTTCTCCAAGATTCCACTAAATAATTCATAGCGACTTTCCAAGGCTTGCTGGCTCACCTCACTTGCCTCATCCCATTTTTCTTGATCATCACCGCAAAGTAATGCTACCATTTTATGCGCCATCGGGCCATGCTCATCACCATCCAGCTCTATATGACGGTCAAAATAATATTTGATTTTAGAAAGATCTATCGATACTTCAGATTTCTCTAGCCCGCCGATGATTTCAGTAAACATCTCTGGAATCAGATCCTCACGGCCATAGGTAAAGGCAGCTGCAATCTCATGTGCCTTGCCACGCTGTATGACGGTAAAGGTGTTATTTAAAAATTGGCTGATATGTTTATCCAATTTGCCGCTCTGGGTGGCTTCCAAAATTTGAGTAATGGAAGTCCAGTTTTCTATTTCTTTTTCAACCTGGGCGGTGTTTATACCAGCAACCTGCATTGCGTCTAGGTACATTTCATAGTGGCTAGAACGTTTACCTTGCAGATCCTCATCAGTTTCCTCGGCAAGGACGATCTCGTTGATTAAATACCGCAACCGGGTATCGCCCTTAGGATGCCAGGGCAGTGTAGTACAGGTTAAGTGTTGTTGCAGGGTCTTCAAAAGAGACATGAAATCCCAAACTGCATAGACATGCGACTGCATGAATATCTGTAGGTCTGCGGTGGTTTTTATGGAGGTGTACAGAGGATGTTGAAGTAATCGTTTTCGTATTTCGGCAATGCTCAACATAAACTTCTTCGTCGTTTCACTCCTTGAAAGCGAGATAGCCTCATTTAATTGCTCCTGCATGAATTTTTTTACAAAAATAAAGGCTGGATGCAAGAAACAACCAGCCATGGATTTCTTTAATATAGGATTAACTAGAACGTATAGCCTAACTTCAAAATCAATTGTGCAGCAGCTTCATTTTGCTGGAAGTCATACCCTAAACCTGTCTGAAAGTTGAGATTAAAATGCTTCCAGTAAGTTCGCTGTATTCCATAAGCTGTGATGATAGAGGAAGAACCATCAACTCGAACCTCATCATTATCCGCCTCCAATATGTTTGCAAAACTTAAGGCTATGTAATTCCCGCTATTGTTAACAATAGTTTTTTCTAAACGCAATCTTCTGTTGAAATTAGTGTAAAATCTTCCAGCCAACTCAAATTGAAAAGGGAATATAAAACCAGATACATTCTCGCTGAAAAAACCTCCTTGATCATAGTAAATAGGAGCCACACCTGCGTTTGCTAGAATAGAGATAGTAGGCGCTATGTCCTTTTCTATTTCAAGGCTGGGGTATAAGAGATTAATCCTATAAATCGTCTCGTTGTCAAAATCAGCTTTAGTTATATTTTGATCTAGACTTTGAGCAAAGGAAATAGCGGACAGCAATAAAGTTGCCGTGATAAAGAAATAATGTTTCATTTTACATGGTTGTTTGATCGTGTTGTCAAACATAATGCCTTACAGCCAATTCTTACACTAAAAGTCTTAAAACTAGTAACCGCGTTTTCTGTGTTGGTGTTTAAGCAAATGCATTCTCGCCGGTAATATCCAGCCCTGTAATCAACAAGTGAATATCGTGCGTGCCCTCATAGGTAATCACACTTTCCAGATTCATACTGTGGCGCATAATGCTGTACTCACCGGTAATTCCCATACCGCCAAGAATCTGTCTCGCCTCACGGGCGATGTTGATGGCGATCTCAACATTATTTCTTTTGGCCATGGAGATCTGTGCACTGGTGGCTTTGCCTTCTTCCCGCAATACACCTAGTCGCCAGGCGAGCAGTTGTGCTTTGGTGATTTCGGTAATCATCTCAGCAAGTTTCTTTTGTTGCAATTGAAAACCCGCAATCGGCTTGCCGAATTGCCTTCTCTCCTTGCTGTAACGCAAAGCGGTATCGTAGCAATCCATCGCAGCGCCTATCGCGCCCCAAGCGATGCCAAAACGCGCGCTATCTAAACAACTTAGTGGCGCGCCTAGTCCGGTACGGCCAGGTAGTATATTTGATTTAGGCACTTTTACATCTTGAAATATCAACTCACCAGTTGCGCTGGCGCGCAACGACCATTTGTTATGCGTTTCTGGCGTGGTAAAACCTTCCATACCGCGTTCTACAATCACACCGTGTATGCGATCGTTTTCATCCTTTGCCCACACGACTGCAACATCGCAAAACGGACTGTTGGAAATCCACATTTTAGCACCATTGAGAATTACGTGATCACCAGCATCCTTGAATCTAGTAATCATACTTCCTGGATCAGACCCAGAATCAGGCTCGGTCAAACCAAAAGATCCCATAAACTCACCACTTGCGAGTTTTGGTAAAAACTTCTTTTTTTGCTCTTCACTGCCATATTTCCAGATGGGATACATGACCAGCGATGATTGCACAGACGCGGTAGATCTAACGCCACTATCGCCACGCTCCAATTCCTGCATGATAAGGCCGTAAGAAATCTGGTCCAGACCCGGACCACCATACTCCTCTGGAATGTATGGGCCGAATGCACCTATGGATGCCAGTCCAGGAATAATACTTTTGGGAAACTCGGCTTTTTGGGCAGCTTCTTCAATAATGGGAGACACGTCGCGTTTAACCCATGTCCTTGCGGCATCGCGTATCATTTTATGTTCTTCGGTCAGTAGATCGTCGAGTTGGTAATAATCGGGAGCCTCGAATAAGTCAGGTTTCATAGCAGTCAATTTACGCGCCACGGCGCTTCCTGTAAAGATAGGGGTCTACAGCTACCTTTAAAAAGAACATGCTACATTTTAAGATAGAAATCTTTGGTTAGGTTGATATACGCATCGGTATAGTCGTGACGGGAATTTTCAATGGTCAGGTACGATATCGTACGATCAGCGACTTCAATTTTAGTTTCGGGTTCTTGTTCGTTTCCGCTTTCGCGAAAGCGAAATTCCATCAACACCCGTTTCACAGGACTGGATTCCGTGCCTTTAACATAAGTCCTGCGCGTTGCAAACAATTGAAAATGAGTTGTTATCTTCAAAAACTCGATTTCACGATCTGAAGGAATAATACAGGCAAACGTTCCATCAGTTTCCAGCAATTTGTAAACGCCATAGACCAGTTCTTCAAATGGTAGGGCATCATCAAAACGTGCCTGCTGTCTTTTTATATCAATTATTTGATCGTCGCGTTTTAGGTTTCCATCAAAATAGGGCGGGTTTGAAACAATGAGATTATAACGCTCTTCTACTTCTTCATAAAATTCCTGAAAGCTGGCGTGATAGCAATGCAAACGGTCTGCAAATGGGCTGTTCTCAAAATTACTGGTCGCCTGCTCAAATGCAGCATCATCAATCTCCATCGCATCCACTTGAGCGCTGGAAAATCGTTGCGCCATCATCAAAGCAATAACACCAGTGCCTGTACCTATATCGAGGATAGAATATGGTTTATCTATGGGATTCACCCATGCTCCAAGAAGTACTGCATCTGTCCCGATCTTTTGTGCGCATTGATCCTGCACGACGGCGAATTGTTTGAATTTGAACATGAATTTGCATATTTTTTCCTGGGTAAAGATATTTAATGCCCTAAGTCCAGTGTAGTTATTTGCTAGGAACTTGCCTGACAAAATAAATTAGGCGACTTTTAATAAAAACTAGAAGATGGAAACATTGGAACATTTAAAAACTAGGCTTATAGATAAAATAATGTTGGCTCAAAATGAGCAATTGCTTAGCGGCATTGAAGCCATATTGTCTTCTACTGAATCTGAAGATAGATTAATTCTGAATTCGTATCAAATTGAGCTTTTAATGTTGGGTGAAAAAGATATCGAGAATGGAAATTTAATATCAGATGAAGACTTAAGAAAAGAAGATGCTAAGTGGATGGATTAATTATTCTATGGACAAAAATTGCAATAAGCCAACGTGATGGAATTTTTTCCTACTGGAATGAACGGAATAAAACAGAATATTACTCTAAGTCTTTAAATTAGAAAATTGTCGAGCGTTAGACTTACTTTCTAATTATCCTGAAATGGGTAAGCAAACCAACTTCAATGATACTCGTGCAATTATATTGAGTTACTACAGTATCTATTACCAAATAAGATTATCAGAGATAGTTATCATCGGTTTTTGGGATAATCGACAGGATCCAAGGAAACTTCTACAATCTTTCAATATTTAATTTTCTATAGATAATTCTTGAAGTTGCTTTTGACTTATTGAGTTGCTCAAGAAATATACAACTCAATCAACCCATCAGGTGCAGTAACTGTCATCGTCTTGTTCTCCCGATCCAGGCTTACGATAAATTCATCATTAACTGGTATCAATACCTGATCGCCATTATGGTCAACCTCAAACAACGCTTGGGAAGTTGTATCGTTCACACCAGTTATAGTGCCAACGTTACCATAGGCTGTGTCTATCATTTCGAATTCTATGATCTCGTGGAAATAGAATTTATTTCCTTCTAGTTTGGGCAATGCAGTCAACGGTAGGTACAGTTCACGTTTCATTAAACTGTCCGCCATAGGCTCATCATCAACATCTTCAAATTTGACGCGCAGCAGGAGTGATTTGTGCAGCTGACTTTTTTCCACAAAAAATGGAACCAAGTTTTTACCGATCTCGATAAAAACTGATTCCATTTCTAGAAATAGCTCTGGCTCATCTGTGTCAAGTTTGACTAGGAGTTCGCCCTTAAAGCTAAATTTATTGACAATCGTACCTACGTAAAAACATTGATCCTTACGCATGACGTATCGATTTATTTTTCTTCAGATGCTTCAGTGTCAGCAGCAGGAGCTTCTTCTACTGGAGCGTCAGTCGCAGGCGCATCTTCAACGGCAGGAGCTTCCTCAACTACAGGCTCTTCAGCAACTTCTGGTTCTGGAGCGTTTGCAGCGATACGTGCCTTATTTACTTCTTTCTCTGCTTCTAGTGCATCTGCAGCTTTTTTGTCTGCATCCTTAGAAAGTCCAGATGCCTTTGTAGATATCTTTCCTTCTTTCTCTTCCATCCAAGCGTTGAATTTCTCTTCCATCTGCTCTTCCGTAATCGCACCTTTTCTTACACCACCTTGCAGGTGTTTTTTCAACATTGCCCCTTTGTATCCTAAGATAGCACGAGCTGTGTCAGTAGGTTGTGCACCATTCTCCAACCACTTTACCGCACCGTCAACATCTAGGTTGATGGTTGCTGGATTTGTATTAGGGTTATAGGTACCGATTTTTTCTAGGTATTTACCATCTCTTTTTGAACGTGCATCTGCGGCAACGATCCAATAGAAAGGTTTTCCTTTTTTACCGTGTCTCTGTAATCTGATTTTTACTGGCATAACATTAAATTTAAGGGTTCTCGACCCGGGTTATTAATTTGAGGCTGCAAAAATAGGTTTAATTTGATAATAGGCAACAGGTCAGGTGATTTTATTTACTTTTGAACCTTCAATGTTATAGTCATGGTTATGAAAAAGTTAGGTTTAATGATATTGGCTGTTGCATTCCTATTGTTGGGTTGCGAGGATAATCTGGATAAGGATAATACACCTGCTTTGCAGGCATCACGTAACGGTGAATTTTTCGGTTCAGATAAAACGACCGTGACTAATAATCCCGACGGCAGCATAACGATAGGAGGAGAAAACCCCCTGGAAACCCTACAATTCCGATTAACATCTTCCACTCCAGGTGTGTACGAATTAGGCCAAGGACAGCCTAACGTTGCTATTTACACTTTCAATGGTCAGCAACAATTTAGCACCAGGACCGGCAATAGCGCAGGAAGCGTTGTTCTCGAAGCTGGGTCACCTGAGGGAACTTTGACGGGAAACTTCAGTTTTGTGAGTTACACGCCTAATGCTGCCGATACATTGACCATGCGCAAAGGCATTATCTACCGCGTGCCCTTCGGGACTGAGGTTGGATCTGATAATGTCAATGATTTAAAGGCAACAATAAATGGGACTCCCCTCAATCCATCTGCCGTGGCGCCTACAGAAACTGCTGGAACTATCGTCATACGTGCAGCAAATGGGAACAATACTTTGTTACTTAGCTTTCCATCGGCTGTAGCGGTGGGTAGTTATCCGTTTACAACCACCGGAATGTACCGTGGTTCCTACACCAGCAATGGTAACAATGCAGATGCGATTTCTGGAACGCTGGATTTGACAATCGTCAACCGCGCCCGTCGTCAATATAGTGGGATCTTTAGCTTTACCAGCGGCTCGCCGGCAAATGTGATGGTAACCGAGGGTTCTTTTACCGTAACACTATAGTTTCAAGAATAGCCATTTGCTGCGGTAATCAATAATTGCGCTGCTGGCAATCAAGAAATCTGCACCAAGCAAACCTTGGATAGGGCGCATGCCTTCTGTTTTTAGGGCGTTGTTGACAAAGCTCATGTCCATTGAAAGTAGGGTCACATCCTCATCACTCCAGTCGCCCAGCTCAAGCGTGTTCTTATAGGAAACTCGTGGACGTAGCGATCCACTGGCGGTGCCTATCTGCTTTTCCATAAATTCGGTTGTCAACTGGAATTCTTTATAGAGCGACTGATCTACACAAGTTGCACTGGCGCCAGTGTCGATAATAAATCTTCCCTCGTGGCCATTGATGCTAGCCTTGGTCACTATGTGGCTGCTTTTTCGGGCGATCCTTATGCGGTGTGCCGTGTATCCCTGTCCCACTAAAACCTTCTTGATGGATGCCATAGAATTAATTCTGGCGGCGAAGATAGGCTCGCTTTGCGATATTGCTGCCCGGTTTACAGACTTCTTGATTGCAGATGGTTGCTAAAGGTATTTCGCTTTCTTTTGCTTTCGCGAAAGCGAAATTAAAAGAAGTTTATACCGCACTCGACGTGGTGCGAAAGCTAACCATCCCACAACCTCATCATTTCACCACTTGATGGCGGCATGATTATCTTTGCCGCATGAATTTGACAGATACGCACACCCATTTATATAGTGAACAATTTGAGGAGGATCGCGATGCAATGATACAGCGGGCCATGGAGGCAGGAGTAGACCGGTTTTTCATTCCTGCTATTGACTCCACTTACACCGCAGCCATGCAGGATCTCAAGAAAAATTACCCGGACAAGGTCTTTTTAATGACAGGTTTGCACCCAACGCACGTTAAGGAAAATCATGCGGAAGAGCTGCAGCATGTCAAGGAACAGCTCACCACTGGGAATTATGTCGCCGTGGGCGAGATAGGTGTGGATCTCTACTGGGATCAATCCACGCGGGATGTCCAGATGCAGGCATTCCATCAACAAATCGAGTGGGCGCTGGAATATGATCTGCCCATCGCCATCCATTGTCGGGATGCCTTTGATGAGGTATTTGCCGTGTTAGCCACTCATCAAGACAAGGGACTCACCGGTATTTTTCATTGTTTCACGGGAACGCTGGAACAGGCAAGGCTTGCCATTAAATACGGAATGAAACTAGGAATAGGCGGTGTGGTCACTTTTAAGAATGGGAAAATCGATCAATTTCTCGATCAGATTGACATCAAACATGTCGTTTTAGAAACGGACTCGCCCTACCTGTCGCCGGTTCCCTATCGTGGTAAGCGCAATGAAAGTGCGTACGTTACCCAAGTGGCAGAAAAGGTGGCAGAAATTTATCAACTAGACGTAAAAGAGGTGGCACGAATCACCACCTTAAATTCTCGTGAAGTATTCAAGGTCTAGCCATGAGGTTCCGTATTTTTGGAGCCTAAACTCTGGCTACTTGACGCAATTTGACGATATACGATTCTTTCATGAGGATGAGGTAAATCCTGCACTGCAAAGTGCTGTTCGCCACCCGATGATTAAAACTTTGTTTCATTATACCTTCCCAGATAAGGACGAAGAGGAAATAAAAGACATCGTCCTTCAATGCCAGTCGATTGATGACTTCCAGCGCATAGTAATAGCTGCAACGGTAGAACGTATTCTGGAGGAGACCTCTGCTGGGCTTACCACTACTGGTTTTGAAAAACTGGATCCATCACTTTCCTATTTATACATCTCAAATCATAGGGACATAGTTCTCGATACCTGCTTGATCAACCTAACGCTTTTCAAATTCAATTTGATCCGTACGGCGAGCGCCATAGGCGATAATCTAGTGCAGCGTCCATTTGTAAACGCTTTGAGCAGATTAACGCGCAATTTCATGGTTAAGCGCGGTGGAACGCCACGGGAAACTTTAATGAGCAGCAAAAACCTGAGCGAGTATGTGGAATATTTACTGAAAGATCAAACACGTAGTGTATGGATTGCCCAACGTCAGGGTCGGACTAAGGATGGCAACGATGTTACGGAACAAGGTGTCCTTAAAATGATCGCTCTTGCTGCGGGTAAACGATCTGTAGCAGAATACCTTGACGGTCTGCGCATTGTTCCCGTATCCATTTCTTATGAATATGACCCAACAGATATTCTCAAGGTTCCAGAACTCCTAGCAAAAAAAGCACAGACAGAATACATCAAATCTGAAAATGAGGATTTTAACAGTATTCTCAAGGGAGCCCTGGGTCAGAAAAAACACATTCACATTCATGCCGCAGATCCACTGAAACTGGATGGTTTTGGCGATGAATCTACCAATCACCTGTTACAACAGGTGGTCAAGACACTTGACGATACGATCCAGTTCAACTATAAACTGTGGCCTACCAATTATATTTCGTACGACCTGCTCCACAATACTACTGCTTATGCAGATCACTATACGGATAAGGACCAGCAACAATTTGAAAGACGCCTGCGCTTGCGGGTAGATATGAAAGATGAAGAAGCGGTAAAAAGCTTTTTGACCATGTACGCCAGACCAGTAGTCAATAAGGAGCAATTGAATCAGGGCTATGAAGCCTAACATACTCCTTATATATACTGGTGGGACCATAGGCATGATTAAGGATCCAGAAACCTGGGTACTCAAATCATTTAATTTTGAAGAACTCTTGCTCCATATTCCAGAGCTGCGGCAGTTGGATTGCACAATTAATACCGTTTCCTTCCCGCATCCCATTGACTCATCAGACATGAATTTGCAGCACTGGCAACAGTTAGGCAGCATGATCCATGAACACTACGACGATTATGATGGTTTTGTGGTTTTACACGGTAGTGATACTATGGCTTATACAGGTAGTGCACTTAGCTTTATGTTTGAGAATCTGACCAAACCCATTATTCTTACGGGTTCGCAATTGCCCATCGGTGATTTGCGGACTGATGCCAAGGAGAACCTGATTACCACCATCCAGCTTGCCAGTCAAAGGGAGCATGGTTCTCCCATAGTTCGTGAGGTGTGTATTTATTTTGAATACCAGTTGTACCGCGCAAATCGAACCGCCAAGGTTAGTGCTGACCACTTTGAGGCCTTTACCTCGCCCAACTACCCACCGCTTGCGATAAGTGGTGTACATCTCAACATCGACAAGAGTTTGTTATGGCAGGGAACACTGGATGAGTTCGCTTCCGCGAAAGCGGAAAACCAGCAAACATCCCGCAGTGAAAAGAGAATGTATTACCGTCCAGAATTTGTCACTGATGTAGTGGTATTAAAACTGTTTCCAGGGATTACCAAAAACGTAGTGAATGCCATATGTAACATTAAAGGTTTAAAAGGGATTGTGCTGGAAACTTACGGCAGTGGAAACGCGCCGACCGAAAAATGGTTTGTCGACAGTATGAAACAGACTTTAGAAAATGGAATATATATCGTGAATGTGACCCAATGTCGCGGCGGTGCGGTGGATATGGGAAAATATGAAACCAGTGTCCAGCTCAAGGAGATAGGAATGGTTTCAGGGAAAGATATGACCACGGAGACTGCGCTAGCCAAGATGATGTACCTGCTCAATTACACCAAATCACTGACAGATTTTAAGCACTATTTTGAAAAATCACTGCGCGGCGAGGTGACGGAATGATTTTCCTACTTGTATCAATCGACATAAAGTCGTAATCTTGCAATCGATTTTAGAGAGGTGGCCGAGTGGTCGAAGGCGCACGCCTGGAAAGCGTGTAAACGGCAACGTTTCGAGGGTTCGAATCCCTTCCTCTCTGCTTAAACCCTTATAATCTACTGATTGTAAGGGTTTTATTTTTCACTTCCATCGCGTAAATTTGATTACGTTATATTTTCCAAACCTCAGAATTTGAAAACATTCCCAGTTATCCAATTCCAGAATTAATAATTGAGGAGATCAAAACCTGCTCAGCCACATCACGTTTGATCTTCAAAGGATTAAAACGAGTTAATTCCAAAGTGGAATTCAAATTCAAATCGAAAAAAAACAAACGAAAAGTAAAAATTTGAAGGTTTGCGCTGTAATTTTCAAATCATGAACTTTTACTTAAAACTCTACCTTGATCTAAAAGTCAAGGAATATTACATTGTAACGGTTGATGAAAATACCACACTAATTATTACATGATCAAGGGCATTCTATCTCAAATCAAGTTCAAATTTTCTAAATTTTATTTTAACGGGAATAAAATTAACGATCAAATAAATGAATCATTTGGGAAACCAAAGGGTGATGATTTTGATTTTGATAGCATCGAAACTTATTTTAGAAATAAAGATAATTCTGCAGCGTATCAAGTATTATCAGATAAAACCTGCGCAGACCTAGATTTTGAGGAATTGTTCATGTTTCTTGACAGAACAAATTCTAAAGTAGGACAACAATACCTTTATAATAAACTCCGGACAATACAGGACGATAAGCGGGAGGTAACGCTAAACGAAGAGTTAATTACCGAATTCTACGTAAATTCAGAATTGAGAGTTGCGACTCAAAAGAAGTTGCAAGCGCTCAACCATAGGGATGCGTATCACTTAATTTCATTGTTTCAAAAAGAGCATCCTGAACCGCCCAAATTTTTCTTCCTCTTGAAACTATTGTCCTTTGCAAGTGTAGCATCGTTAATCCTTTCATTTTTTAATCCACTAGTTTTTATAGTTCTTATTGGGCTTTTCTGTATCAATTTTGTGCTCCATTATCTAAATAAGATACATTTAGTTCCTTATGTAACTTCAATTCCACAACTTTTGAAGCTCAACCAATTAGCTTCTGATTTATACAAAAATCCAATATTCAAAAAAATAGATCCTAAGTTATCTAGCTCAATCAAGGTAATAAATTCCATAAAAAGCAGCATGTCGTTCCTTCAATTTGAAAGAAAACTACAAGGAGAAATTGAGATTTTGTTTTGGATCGTGTTTGAACTTGTTAAGACCATTTTTTTGCTGGAACCTCTAGTGTTGTTTGGAGCTTTAAAAAAGTTGAACAGTAAAAGGGAAGAAATAGAAAATGTATTTGAGTTCGTTGGACAAGTTGATATGTTGATTTCAATATCTTCCTTGCGCGCAGGTCTTAAAACATATTGTATTCCGATTATAGATGATACGGAAAAAATTGTTGCTGAAGACCTTACCCATCCACTAATCTACAACTGTGCAGCAAATAACATAAAAATTCACGAAAAATCTGTATTTCTTACTGGTTCGAATATGTCTGGTAAAACTTCTTTTATACGTGCAATTGGACTAAATATTATTACTGGTTTAACCATTAACACTTGTTTTGCTAAATCCATGAGCTTTCCTTTGATGAATATTTTTTCAGCCATTCGAATAAGTGACGATCTAATGAGTGATAAAAGCTATTATTTTGAGGAAGTTCTCACGATTAAAGATATGCTTAAAGAAAGTTCAAATAGTAAAAGGAACCTTTTCTTATTAGATGAAATTTTTAAAGGGACAAATACCATCGAGCGTATTTCTGCTGGGAAGGCAGTGTTATCCGCCTTGGCGAAAAATGAGAATAAAGTTATAGTTTCAACTCATGACATAGAGTTAACAGATATGCTTTCTAATGATTACGCACTCTACCACTTCAGTGAGACCATAAACAATAACACCGTGGATTTTGATTATAAATTGAAAGAAGGGAAGCTAAAAAACAGAAATGCTATTCGAATTCTTGAGATTAATGATTACCCAAAAGAGGTGATACGAGAGGCCATTGAGATTTCAGAAATATTGGATCAGCAACTTTTAAAGAAATAAGAGGTGCTGTAGAGAATTGTGATAAAAAGCAAGAAATCACTTTATAATCATATCCAATTCAAACTCTCGCTTGCGCGTATCGCTATGGATTCTTCCCTTTTACAGCTTTACATCAACGAGTTATCTCTTTTACAAACCTGTGAACAAACACTTTCATTTTATCAAGAATTCGCTCACCTATCTCTCTTGCCTTTAAAATTCTAGGTCTATTATCTTAACATTTATATTTTGAAGACCATCCCGACCTACTCTTCATCCAAAAAGCATTCAAACTTCTTCTGAATAGCATCTTCATGACCTAAATAGGTAAAATTTCTCAATCAGTTCACTCTTGCTGCGCGGTCCTATGCCTTCTGAAAGCCTGGCAATAATAGCATCTTATGTGATTGTGGGTATGCTGCTATTTTAAGAGTATGGAAATTCAAAATATTGACTAGAGACTTTGCTCGCCTAGAACTCTTTTGGTTATAGAATACGCTTCAATGCTTATAATAGAGCTAGATCACATCGTATTTAATTTTTAACTGGTGTGATTAGATAGTAGTCCGCTTTCAATCGGTCCTTATAACCGCTTTTGGTAGAATCGACTGGGTTAAGGTCAAATGTGCCTTCCCATTTTACCACATATTTATTGTACAAAAATTGGAGGCGATCGCGGTTAGCATCAAAGGAGGTCAAGAGATAGAAGGACTGCGGAGTATTTCTTGTGCGCAATTCATTTTTTGATATGTGGGTTGTGGCGGTGCCATAATCCCAGACCATCTCTGGTGCTAGATCATCCAGTGTATAAACAGGAATTGCGGACTCTCGCATGTTTGCAATAGATTGGTAAGTTGGGTTACCCAATAAGGCGCTGGACAGCGGAAATCCAAAAGCTATAACCAATAGCACAAATGCCACCGTTCCATAAAACACTTTGGGAAATTCTCGTTTTCTCAAATGGTGGAATATGAATACGCCGGTGGCAACCAGCGCTATTGAAGTGGCCGTGAATGCGAGATAATGTCCGTCGAGCTTATTTCCAAAATAAATGAATCCACCAATGGGGAAAATAATCCCAATGGTAGCGATCAATCCATAGTTGAAAAATACTGGCCAGGTTTCCCACTTGCTGGTAATGGTTTTGAAATTCTTGAAGAGATATTCCACATAAAATGCAACCGTCATTGCAAGCGGTATCAATACTGGTAGAAGGTAGCGGGATTTTTTAGTCGGTATACAGGATAATAGAACCACGGCGGCTAGCGTCCATATTAAGGCGAATTGATAGGCTTTTAGATTTGAAACCCGAGATTTAAGGTAGGGATAGAGCAAGCAAATAAATCCGGGAATCGTCCAGATTCCCGACTGGGTAAAGAAACTCCAATAGTAGTAAAAGGGTTTTGTCTCGTAGTCGATCCAGCGACCAGATTCTTTTTCGGCAATGCGGGTGGCGGCATCGGTATCCAGCAGATAGATAGAGACTGCCCACCAGGAGGATAGCACCGCAATAACTACAATCATTAGTACAAGTGGGAGCCATTTCTGTTTAAAGCCTTTGAATTTGTAAATAAAGCCATAGGAAATAAGGAAGGGAAATAGCAATGCAAAATGGGAGACTGGTCCCTTACTCATAAAGGATAATCCCACAAAAAGTCCTGCCAACAGTGCGTTTTGATAAGCTCTAGTCTTTGTCTCAAAAAATTCAAAGAGGAAATAAATACCGACGAGCATAAATGCATGTGCAAAAATGTCCCATGTTCCATTGCGGCCAGCAAAGATGATGTAGAACGATGTGCCCAAGACTAGGGTTGTGATGAGTGCATAGGTGTTGTTGCGAGTCAGCTTTCGCGAAAGCGAATACATTACCAGCAGCAGTACTAATGTTATCAATGTTGCAGGAAAGCGTAATGCTGCAAGGTTATCCAAACCGAAAAGGTCTCCAGTAATGGCGCTGAACCAGGTGGGCAGTGGTGGTTTTTCATACCGTGGCATGCCGTCCATAGTGGTGAGTATCCAGTTGCCATCTGTCAGCATCTCGCGGGCGGTTATAAAGTTGCGGGCTTCCATGATATTGGGATAAAGCAATCCCAGATGGGCAATGAAAACGCATAACCATACGACTACAATCGTTATATATGGATGTTGCTCGATGCGCTTTATCATAGCTGTTTTTTAAGTAAAACCATATTACGTATATAAAGGAAAAGACCTAGTATGTGCCCAGCCAACAATACCGGATCTTTACGTATGATGGCATAGGTCAATATAAGCAATGATCCCACAAGACTGAGAACCCAGAATCCCATGGGTAGGGTAGACTCCTTCCGCTTTTCTGAGTAGAACCATTGATAGATAAAACGAAGGGTAAAAATTATCTGGCCGCAAATACCCAATAACAATAGCCACAATGGAATTGCCTCATTATGGAAAAGTATTTCACGGTCGTATACCTGATTGTTGTACCCTATAATTAGGATAATCAGCGGGAAACCGTAGAGAAACCAGCGCAATAGTTTTGGGAAGGATTGCCAGCTGCCTTGTAACTGCATGTTCCTTATATAAATGAAATAGGTAAGCGATTGACCCAGCATGATCGCAAAATCGTCGCGCAGGTATCCATAAACAAATAGGAGAAAGGAGGCAATCAAACTGAGTTGCCAGAAGAGAACGGGTGTGAGTACACGCTTGTTTTTCTCTGATACCACCCACTGCATAACTGATCTTCCAGAAAACAAAATCTGGGCGATAAATCCTATGGAGTAGATCAACCAGCTGCTCATCCCTTATCTGCCACTCTGTAATTAATATATTTCTTTTTCATCCATAAATAGGCAAAGCAATCCATGAGTGGACCCAAGAGCCTATTCCATAGGCCAAATTTTGCCGTGCCAGCAGTACGTTCAAAATGCCTTACGGGAACTTGCTTCACCTTGCCACCCTGTAATAACACCATGGCAGGTAGAAAGCGGTGTAATCCCTTGAACATGGGAATGCGCTGCGCAACCTCAGTTTTTATAATTTTCAGCGGACACCCAGTATCGTCCATACCGTCGTGGGTAAAGCTGCGTCGTATACCATTTGCGATGGTGGAAGACATGTTCTTTACAAAACTGTCCTTGCGCTGTGAGCGTACGCCTGTCACTAGGTCAAAATCTGTAATATGTTCCAGCAAAAGGTCAAAATCCATAGGGCTGGTCTGGAGATCGGAATCAATATAACCTACATATTTGCTGGTGGTATGGTCGAAACCTGCTTTGATTGCCGCACTCAAGCCGTAGTTCCTATCAAAATCAACATAGCTGAAGGCTGGGTTTCCGGTACAGATAGTTTTAATTAAACCGATACTTCCATCCTTGGAACCATCATTCACAAATAGCACTCCTGTCTGTATGGTGCTGGAGTCTATGTAGTGTTGTAGTTCCAACTGTACCCTGGCCAGATTATCTTCTTCATTATAAACAGGAACGATGATAGTTAGGATTTGATCCATGAATGATTTAAGACAGTGGTTCTACAAAATACGAAAATACAAGCATAATCTAAAGTAACTTTGAAGTTGGCCTGTTTTTGCAACTATACGGTAGAAACCTTTGCGGGTAGGTTTTTTCTGTTTTTCTTTGGTGTTCTACCCTGATTTCTCATGAATATACTCATCACTGGAGCAGCTGGTTTTATAGGGTCACACCTTGCAA
Organism: Flavobacteriales bacterium; assembly: GCA_038258985.1. Classification (GTDB taxonomy): domain Bacteria; phylum Bacteroidota; class Bacteroidia; order Flavobacteriales; family Flavobacteriaceae; genus Nonlabens. Next base: position 7,289 of record JBBSPH010000001.1, on the reverse strand, counting down.
GCCGTTTGCATGCTGCGGGCCATAAGGTCACCGGACTTGATAATTTTTCTTCTTACTACGATGTCACGCTTAAGCGGCGTAACGCCGCAACGCTATCGAGCGAAGGAGTTTCCATAACCGAGTTAGATTTAAGAACTGCGGACCTTAATGAACAGTTGCCGTCTTATTTTGACTATATCTTTCATGTTGCCGCACAGCCTGGAATCGCTTCCAGTTCTACATTTGAGGACTACCTGACCAACAATGTAATTGCCACACAGCGGTTGACCACATATGCAAAAACCTGCAAGAATCTGGCGTTGTTCGTCAATGTCGGTACCTCCTCTATATATGGTAAGGATGTTTTTTGTGATGAGGAGACGATGGCAAAGCCCATTTCCTATTATGGAGTTACTAAGCTGGCGGCAGAGCAGATAGTCCTTTCCCACTCGCGATTGGGAGATTTTCCTTCCTGTTCGCTCCGGCTCTATTCCGTTTATGGATCTAGGGAGCGCCCAGACAAGATGTTTAGCCAGTTGATTGATTGTGCGCTCAACAACAAGAAGTTCCCGCTTTTTAATGGTAGCCTGGACCACAAACGCAGCTTTACACATATAAATGATATCATTGACGGTATTGTGAGTGTAATTGATAATGGATCTGGATGTGATGGAGAGATCATCAACTTAGGGACGGATAATGAATATACCACCGCACAGGGCATCCAGGTGGTGGAAAAATTGCTAAAGACGCAGATACAGATCGATCACTGCCCGGCGCGCACTGGTGACCAATTGCGTACCAAGGCAGTAATAAAGAAAGCAAACGAATTATTGAATTATCATCCTCATGTAGGTCTGGAACAGGGAGTGCAGGAGCAAATCGACTGGTACCGTAAGGAACGTTAATTCTTTAAGAAGTAAAATAGTGGTGGTTGTTTTGCTTTCGCGAAAGCGGAAAACATTATCCACCTATGCTTTTGTATAATTTCGTGGTTCCGTGGAGTTTACTTCTATTTATTGCTTTAAAAAGCTATTCTAGAAAATGGAAAACAGCCACCGCGGTGAAAAAAACTTGGTTAAATCCAGATAGAAATTCTTGAGAAGTTCGCTTTTAACTCAATAAATTATATATTTAGCCCTTCAATAGAAAATCAATAAATCAATAAATCTAAAAATGAAACGATCACTTTCAATTTTGTTCATGGCAGTTGTAATGATATTAGGAATGTCATCTACTGCGACAGCAACAACAACAACTAACGCAGCAGTCGCCACGATGGTTACTGCCCAGGACGATGCAGAGCCAGAAGTAGAAACTACGGTTAGCTTTCACCAAGAACTAAAAAAACGTTTTATAGAAGGTGGGCCTTTATTTATGTCCATCGTACTTGTTTGTTTGATTTTAGGACTTGCCATAGCTATTGAGCGTATCATCTACCTTAATCTTTCTACAACAAACTCTAAGAAATTAGCTGCTGATGTTGAAGAGGCATTGAAAAGCGGTGGTATCGAGGCTGCTAAGGATGTATGTCGCAACACGAAGGGTCCAGTTGCTTCTATCTACTATCAAGGTCTTGATAGAGCAGATGAAAGCGTTGAGGCTGCTGAGAAAGCGGTGGTGGCTTACGGTGGTGTACAGATGGGTCAATTGGAGAAGAACGTTTCTTGGGTTTCCCTATTTATCGCACTTGCTCCCATGCTTGGGTTTATGGGTACGGTAATAGGTATGATTCAGTCTTTTGACAGTATTGCTGAGGCTGGTACGATGGAGCCTGCTCTAGTAGCAACTGGTATTAAGGTAGCACTTTTGACTACGGTATTTGGTTTGATCGTAGCGATCATCCTACAGATTTTCTACAATTATATTGTAGCTAAAATCGATAGTATCGTTAACGACATGGAAGATGCATCTATTACTCTTATCGATATTCTTGTAGACTACAAGAATGGTAAGTTGTAATTAACCTTTAAATCAAGACTCAATCATGATTTTACATAAAGTATTTAAATACGCATCGCTGGTATTGTGCCTTCTAGCTGCGATCTTCTTTATCTATGCAATGAGCATAGGTGACGAACCTATACAGCTAGATGTGGACGGTGTGCAGTCGATGACAGTAGTTCCCATGATGTACATCGCGTACATCGTAATGGCTATCATACTCGTTCTAGTAGCGGTATTTGTAGTTATCAATCTAGTTAGTAAGCCCGCTGCTCTTAAAAGAGCCTTGGTTTCAGTTGGCATATTAGTTGCTATTATTTTAGTAGCGTATTTTGTCTTTGCAGATGACAGCGTTTTAGATCCTGCAAATGGTAGACAGATCATGCTAGATGATGGTGAGCCATTGACAGCGTTTGATTCTAGATGGATTGGCGCGTCTCTATGGACGTTTTACATCATTGCAATTTTAGCGGTAGGATCGATCCTATGGGCTGGAGTATCTAAACTTATTAAAAAATAAATTATGGCTAAGAGATCTGCACCTGAAGTTAATGCTGGATCTATGGCAGATATCGCATTTCTTCTCCTCATATTTTTCTTGGTTACTACAACCATTGAGGTAGATAGTGGTATTCAAAGTAAACTGCCACCGCCGGTGCCAGACGAGGTTGAACCGCCACCGATCAAGCAAAAGAATATTTTTCAGGTTCTTGTGAATCAGAATAATCAATTGCTGGTTGAGGATGAGTTGATGGAAATAGGTGATTTGACGGAAGCTGCTGTTGCTTTTCTAGATAACGGTGGTGGTGAAGGACCTGCTGCTTGCACTTACTGTCGTGGTGAGCGTGATCCTGCAAGTTCTGATAATCCAGATAAGGCCGTAATCTCTCTAGTGAACGATAGACAGGCGACTTATAATATGTATGTGACAGTTTATAACGAGTTAGTTAGAGCCTACACCATATTACGTAACCGAGAGTCTGAAGCCCGCTTTAACGAGACCTTTGAAAAAATGTATTTGCGCTATAAAGAATGGCCAGAAACAGAAAAAGAGACTCCAGAATACGACAAATTAGGACTGCAAGTAGAAGAGATCCAAGATCTTTTTCCACTTAAGCTGTCTGAAGCTGAACCACAAGAAGGATAATATGTCAAAGTTTAAAAAACAAAAGAGCGGTGATCTACCCGCGATATCTACAGCATCTTTGCCGGATATTGTTTTCATGCTTCTCTTCTTTTTCATGGTAGCTACTGTGATGAGAGAGGATGAGTTAATGATTGAAAATAGATTGCCTAACGCCAATCAAGTTGAAAAATTGGAGAGCAAAAACAAGTTGATCTATATCTATATCGGGAAACCAAGTGCTCAATACCAGAAAACTTTTGGAACAACTGACGTGATCCAGTTGGGTGATAAGATTTCTAGTATTTCTGAAGTTCAGACGTATGTAAATTCTAAGAGAAATGACATGTCTGAAGATATTCAGGATGAAATGATGGTTTCTTTAAAAGTGGACAGCAATTCTAAAATAGGACCTTTGACTGATGTTAAGCAGGAGTTGAGAGATGCTATGGCCTTGAAAATAAATTACACGGCCAAGAAAGGTGATCCAATGAAAAACATGAATCGATAATAATTGATTCCAGTACTATAAACCACCTCATTGAGGTGGTTTTTTTATGGTTATACATTTCTTCCATTGTTTATCTTTAACTCATGAAACATTTGTGGACAATCATCATTTTATGTGCAGGATCACTAGCGCAGTCTCAGAATGTTAATGTAACTCGGGAAGAAAACGCGATTCCAGAAGTCGTTGACAGTTTGTACAGGGAGGATCAATTTTATTTTGGGTTATCCTTCAATTTGATTACCGGTGATCCATCAGCCTTTTCTCAGAATGGCTTTTCAGGTGGTGTCCATTTAGGATTCATCAGGGATATGCCACTCAATGAACGACGCAATGTTGCGATAGGTCTGGGTGTTGGATTGTCAACTAACACTTACAATTCAAATTTATTTATAGGCCAATCGGAAGATAATCAAACCATCTATCAGATTCTTGATAGAAATGAACTTGATTATGATTCCAATCGATTCAATACAAATCTTGTTGAGGTACCACTTCAGTTGCGCTGGCGTACATCTACGGCCACAACGACCAATTTCTGGCGTATCTACCCTGGAATAAAGTTTGGGTACATCGTAGCTTTTAAATCAACCTATAAGGCAGCTGGTGAAACACTCAAACAAACAGATGTTGCGGAATTAAACAAATTTAGGTACGCGGCCACGTTAGCTATTGGTAACGGTAGCTTTAATGCCTTTGTGCACTACAACATCAATTCGCTGTTTAATGATAATGCGCTAACTACAGATGGACAGGCAGTAGGATTACAGCCTATAAAATTTGGTATTGAATTTTATATACTTTAAAGTAAGTAATAACTCGACAGGCTTATCTGGATCAATAATCCAACGATAACACCAAAGACCAGCTCAACAGGTGAATGTGCCTTCATATACAACCTAGAAGTTGCCGTAAGTCCAGTTGCCACGCCTATTCCAGCAATAAAAAAAACAAGTGGAATACCTACCAGCACGCTGATCATAACCACAAATCCCAAGGCTCCCGACATTCCCATCATGTGCAGACTAATCTTAAACTGAAATAACGCTAGCACAAGGGCAACTATGGCGGACATTAAAATTCCAATAAAAAAGTAATACAGAGGTGTGAATACTCCGTCCTGAAACACACCTCTTAGCACAATTATTAAGAGAATACTGTAGATGACAAGTGGTAGTAATCGCTCTCTAGTGCTAGACAGATGAATACTGTCTGCCAGCTTTAAGACTTTCAAAACCGTATAGATTACCAACGGAATTACAGCAGTAGTTATTCCAATAATATATAACTTCAAGGATACGTTTGGGCTATCTAATCCCTCAGAGTAGCTCAAGTACCAAATTGAAATCCATAAAGGAATAAACAATGGACTGGAGATGAAACTCCAAACGCGTAAAAACCTACCCATGCAGACCTAGATTTGTTTGCGCAATCGAGCAACGGGAATATCTAACTGCTCTCGATATTTGGCAACTGTTCGTCTTGCAATAGGATAACCCTTTTCCTTAAGTATTTCGGCAAGTTTTTGATCGGTGAGCGGTTTTTTCTTACTCTCCTCACCAATGACTGTTTCTAGAATCTTTTTAATTTCTCGGGTAGAAACCTCTTCGCCATCCGTGTTCGTCATTGATTCTGAAAAGAATTCCTTGATCAATTTTGTGCCGTAGGGTGTGTCCACATATTTAGAATTTGCCACGCGGGAAACGGTAGAAACATCCATCTGTATCTCGTCAGCAATATCCTTTAAGATCATTGGACGCAAATTGCGCTCATCACCAGTGAGAAAGAATTTTTGCTGATAATTCATGATGGAAGACATCGTCATAAACAACGTTTCTTGACGCTGTTTGATCGCTTCAATAAACCATTTGGCACCATCCAACTTTTGTTTGATAAACATGACGGCATCCTTCTGCGATTTGGTTTTTTCCTTGGCCTCCTTATATCCCTTCAACATATTGGAGTAATCACGGCTCACATGCAATTCTGGTGTGTTGCGACCATTTAGGGTGAGTTCAAGCTCTCCATCTTTTATACGTATGGTAAAATCTGGAACCACCTGTTCTACAATTCTGGTACTGCCACCAGCATAAGAACTACCGGGTTTAGGGTTTAGATGGCTTATTTCGTCAATAACATCACGAAGATCATCTTCTGTAATGTCATACTTGGCGATCAATTTCTTATAATGTTTCTTGCTGAATGCATCAAAGGAATCCCGAATGATACTCAAGGCTAGCGCAGTTTCTGGGTTGTTCCGCTTTCGCGAAAGCTGAATAACTAGACATTCCCTCAAGTCTCTGGCACCTACGCCCGCAGGATCTAACTGTTGGACGATCTTCAGCACCTTTTCCACCTCTTCCACATCTGTAAAAATGTTCATGGTAAAGGCAAGATCATCCGTAATATCCTCCAATTCCCGGCGTATGTAACCGCTGTTGTCAATGCTGCCTACCAGAAATTCTGCAATTCCTTGCTCCTGGTCAGTCAGACGTCGAGTATTTAATTGATCTGTGAGCGTTTGCGCAAAAGATTTACCAGATGCGTAGGGAATACTCGTCTCCTCGTCATCTGCGCTGTAATTATTTGCCCGCGTGCGGTAGTCGGGAATCTCGTCGTCACTCAAATAGTCATCGACATTGATGTCTGGCTCCTGAGTGTCCTCATATTCATTTTCATTCTCGTTGGAGAACTCATCGTACTCATCCTCCCCTTTTTCACGACCGTCGTCTAACGCTGGGTTTTCCTCAAGTTCTGACTTTACCCGTTGCTCAAAAGCCTGTGTGGGCAACTGGATCAACTTCATAAGTTGGATCTGCTGCGGTGATAGCTTCTGTGAAAGCTTGAAGTTTAAGGACTGTTTAAGCATGGAATGGTGTGTACTAGTAAAAATAGAAAAAGCCAGATACTAAAATGCCATTGAAATTGTAAAATACACAATGACATCCAATTGCAATACCCCTGCTGATTCGAGCACTGTTCTTGGGATCAATGTACGCTAAATATCTTTTTGGGCGTTGCACTTCGGCTCCGCTCCGCGCGGCGCATGTGGCCAGGCTATGCGCTACAATCTTTTGAGCCATGAGAATGGCTCAAAAGGATTTCCGCTTCTATCCCTAACACAAACACTTTTTTAAAACTTCAAAACAGAGGAGTATTGGTTGCACAAATCACTGAATTCAAAGCTGGATGCTATTGAAATTTGAATCATTACAACTGTCGATCTCGTGTACTCCAACAACTTCATAGTAAAGCGACGAAAGCACCAGTCAAACGCCAATCCTTAAAAAGCCGCATTCCCTGGCGTGCGAGGGAATGGGATCACATCCCTGATGTTAGTCATACCAGTAACAAACAATACCAGACGCTCAAAACCAAGTCCAAAACCACTATGTGTAACACTGCCGAATTTGCGCATTTCTAGGTACCACCACAATTCCTCTTCTGGAATTCCCATGGTTTCCATCTTTTGCTTTAAAACATCGTAACGCTCCTCCCGCTGGGATCCACCGACGATCTCGCCTATTCCAGGAAAGAGAATATCCATTGCCCTTACGGTTTCACGGCCTTCCTTATCCTTTTCATTCAGGCGCATGTAGAATGCCTTGATTTTTGCAGGGTAGTCAAACAAAATCACGGGACATTCAAAGTGCTTTTCTACTAGGAAACGCTCATGTTCTGATTGTAGGTCTGCGCCCCATTCCTCAATGATGTATTGGAATTTTTTCTTTTTGT